>JAEXXR010000460.1 GCA_023405705.1 Actinomycetes bacterium | reverse complement strand
GTGCGGATGGCCGCCGCGACCGCCGCGGCCGTCCGCGACGGCGACGCGCCGAAGGGCGACGTGCTCGGCCCGGCGCGGATCGCCGGCATCCAGGCGGCGAAGCGGACGTGGGAGCTGATCCCGCTCTGCCACCAGCTGCCGCTCTCCTCCGTCGACGTGGCCGCCGAGGTCGAGGTCGGCGCCGACGCGGGGCGGGTCGTGCTGACCGCGACCGCCCGCACGCAGGCGCAGACCGGCGTCGAGATGGAGGCGCTGACGGCCGCCAGCGTCGCCGCGCTGACCGTCTACGACATGGTCAAGGCGCTCGAGAAGGGCGTCGAGATCGCCGAGGTCGTGCTGCTGGAGAAGTCCGGCGGCCGCTCCGGCGAGTGGCGCCGCGCCGAGGCGTGACGCAGATGCAGACCGCGATCCTGACGATCTCGACGACGCTCGCCCGCGGCGAGGGCGAGGACCTCTCCGGCGCCGAGCTGCAGCGGCTGGCGCAGGAGGCCGGCTGCGAGATCGTCGCGCGCGACCGCGTCACCGACGACCGCTCCGCGATCGCCTCGATGCTGCGCGGCTACGCGAGCGAGCGGCTGCCGCTCGTCTTCACGACCGGCGGCACCGGCCTCACGCCCGACGACCACACGCCCGAGGCGACGCGCGACGTGATCGAGCGCGAGGCGCCGGGCTTCGCCGAGGCGCTGCGCGCCGAGTCGCTCAGACACACCCCCTTCGCGATGGCCTCGCGCGGCGTCTCCGGGATCGCCGGGCGGACGCTGATCGTCAACCTGCCGGGCAGCCCGAAGGCGATCGCCCAGCTCTTCCCCGTGCTCGCCCCGACGCTCGCCCACGTCGTCGCGCAGCTCGGTCGCGACGGTGGCCGCGGCGCCCGCCATTGAGCTGCGCGGCGTCTCGCGCCGCTACGGCGAGCGCTGGGCGCTGCGCGACGTCTCCGTCACGGTCGCGGCCGGCGCGACGCTCGTCGTCTTCGGCCCCAACGGCGCCGGCAAGTCGACGCTGCTGCGGCTGCTCGCCTCGCTGCTGCGGCCGCACGGCGGCGAGGTGACCGTGCTCGGCGAGCAGCTGCCGAGAAGAGAGTGGGCGCTGCGCGGCAGAATCGGCCTGCTCGCCCACGACGCGCTGCTCTACAGAGACCTCAGCGCCCGCGAGAACCTGCGCTTCCACGCGCGGCTGCACCGCCAGCCGGAGGGGCGCGTCGAGGAGCTGCTGGAGCGGACGAGGCTGACCGGCCGCGCCGACGATCCCGTCCGCACGCTGTCGAAGGGCCTGCTGCAGCGCGTCGCCGTCTGCCGCACGATCCTGCACGACCCGCCGCTGCTGCTGCTCGACGAGCCGCGCGCCAACCTCGACCCGGCCGCGGCCGAGCTGATCGAGCCGCTGATCGGCCGCGAGAGCGGCCGCACGCGCGTGATCACCAGCCACGACCCGGTCGGCGGCCTCGCCGAGGCCGACCTCGCGCTCGGCCTGCGCGACGGCCGAGCCGCGCTGCTGGGGACGGCCGACGAGGTCGACGTGCTGGCGGTGGAGGCGCTCTACCGCTGATGGCACGCGACCGCCGCGACCCCAAGCCGATGCGCCCCACGCTCGTCCTGCTGCGCAAGGACCTGCTGCTGGAGCGGCGCGCGCCCGAGTCGGTGCCGGCGATGGTGCTGTTCTCGATCACGACCTTCGTGCTGTTCCACTTCGGCCTCGGCAGAGACGAGGTCGACGGCTCGCTGGCGGCCGGCGTGCTGCTCGTGACGATCCTCTTCGCCGCGATCCTCGGCATCAACCGCCTGTTCGTCTCCGAGCAGGCCGAGGGCGGCTTCGACGCCGTGCTGCTGGCGCCGATCGACCGCACCGCGCTGTTCCTGTCGAAGGCGATGGCGCTGTTCCTGTTCCTCTGCCTCGTCGAGCTGGTCGCCGTGCCGGCCTTCGCGATCCTGCTGCTGGGGCCCTCGCCGTGGGGCTCGCTCGGCGGGCTGGTGGTCGTGCTGGCGCTCGTCAACGCGGCGCTGGCGCTGGTCGGCGCGCTCGTCTCGGCGCTCGCGATCCAGACCCGCTCGCGCGACCTGATCGTGCCGATGATCGGCCTGCCGATGCTGGTGCCGGCGCTGATCGGGGCGTCGCGCGCCTGCGCGCCATTGCTCGCCGAGGGCGGCGCCTCGTGGCCCGCTGCGAAGTGGCTTGCGGTGCTCGCGCTCTATGATCTCGTCTTCGGGCTCCTCGCCTACGCCGTCTTCGACTTCCTCCTGGAGGACTGACCTGATGTATGGGAAGGGGCTGCGGGCGCTGACGCTCGCGACCCTCGTCGCCCTCACCGCAACGTTCGCGCTCGTCGTCTTCTGGGCGCCGAACGACGCCGACCAGGGCTTCATCCAGAAGATCTTCTACGTGCACGTGCCGGTGGCGATCGTCACCCTCGTCGCCTACGTGGTCGCCGGGATCTTCGCCTTCAAGCAGCTGCGGACCGACGAGCGCAAGTGGGACGTGCGCTCCTACGTCGTGATCCACATCGCGCTGATCTTCAACATCGTCGGCCTGATCACCGGTGCGATCTGGGCGAAGGCCTCGTGGGGCCACTGGTGGGTGTGGGACGAGCCGACGCTCGTCTCGTTCCTGATCGTCTTCCTGCTGTACGCGACCTACCAGCCGCTGCGCTTCTCGATCGAGGACCCCGAGCGCCAGGCCCGCTACGCGTCGGTCTTCGCCGTCATCGCGGGCGCCTTCGTGCCGCTCAACTTCATGGCCGTGCGGATGGCGACCAGCCTCGTCCACCCGCGCACCTTCGCGACCGCCGAGGGCGGCCTGCCGGGCGAGATGATGTTCGTCTTCCTCGTCTCGCTGGTCGCGATGAGCCTGCTGTTCTGGCTGATCGTCAAGTACGAGATCGCCCAGAAGAACCTGACCTGGCAGCTGCGCGCCCTCAGACGGCGGCTGCTCGGCGACGACGCCGTCGCCCCCATCGGCCGCAGCGCCGCGCCGACGATCGCCCCGGAGGCACGCCCGTGAACCCGCTCGCACTGCTCGCCGCCGCCCCCGCGGTCCCGTACGAGAAGGCCGGGCGCTTCGTCGCCGCCGCCTTCATCGTGCTGTTCGCCTGCGTGCTGATCTACGTCGCGATCATGGCGACGAAGCTGCAGCGACTGGAGCGCGACCTCGACGAGCTGAACAGAGCGCTGGACGCGAAGGACGCGGCGGGCCTCGCGCAGAGCGCTCGCCTTCCGGGCGAGAGCTCGCCGGAGACTCCCTCTCGCGGTCGCGACTCCGTGAGCGACGAGGTCGCCACGTGAGCGAGGTCCTCGGGATCGGCGTCTCGCACAAGACCGCGCCGGTCGCGGTCCGCGAGCGGCTCGCGCTGACCCCGGGCAGGGTCGGCGAGTTCCTGCGCGACACGCTCGCCGTCGGCGACGTGCAGGAGGCGGTCGCGATCTCGACCTGCAACCGCACCGAGGTCTACGTCGTCGCGAGGGACCCGGTCGAGGCCGAGACGCGCGTGCTCGGCATGCTCGCGCGCAAGGCCGGCATCCGCCCGACCGAGCTGGCAGGCTCGATCTACGCGCTGCGCAACTGCGACGCCGCCCGCCACCTCTACCGCGTCACCAGCGGCCTGGAGTCGATGATCGTCGGCGAGGCCGAGGTCCAGGGCCAGGTCAAGCGCGCCTACGACGACGCGCTCGCCGCGCAGTCGACCGGCCCACTGACCAACCACCTCTTCCGCGCCGCCCTGGCGACCGGCAAGCGCGTCCGCAGCGAGACGCAGATCGGCGCCCGCAAGATGTCGGTCTCCTCGCTCGCCGCGGCGCTCGTGAGCGAGCAGCTGGAGGGCCTGGAGTCGCGCGAGGTGCTGCTCGTCGGCGCCGGCGAGACGAGCGAGCTGGCGGCGCGCGCGCTCGCCGACCGCGGCGTCGAGGCGATCTTCGTCGCCAACCGCCGCCGCGACCGCGCGATCAGCCTCGCGCGGCGCTTCGGCGGCCAGGCGATGAGCTTCGACGAGCTGCCGGCGCAGCTGGAGCGCGCCGACGCGCTGCTGTGCACGACCTCCTCGCCGCACCCGCTGCTCGGCGGCGAGGACGTCGAGGCCGTGATGGAGGCGCGCAACGGCCGCCCGCTGCTGATCCTCGACCTCGCCGTCCCGCGCGACGTCGCCCCCGAGGTGCGCGACGTGCCCGGCGTCTCGCTCTACGACATCGACGACCTGCAGGCGGTCGTCCGCCGCAACCGGTCGGTCCGCCAGGTCGAGGCGCAGCATGCCGAGGGGATCGTCGAGGAGGAGATCCAGCGCTTCGCCGAGTGGCTCGGCGGGCTGGAGGTGCTGCCGACGCTCGGCGCGCTGCGCGCCCGTGGGCAGGAGATCGCCGCGCAGATCGTGCGCGAGAACGCCGGCCGCTGGGAGAGCGCCTCCGACAAGGACCTGGAGCGCGTCTCGGCGCTCGCGCAGGCGGTCGTCAACCGCATCCTGCACGAGCCGACGGTGCGGATGAAGAACACCGCCGACGACCGCGTCCACCTGCGCATGCAGGTGATCCGCGACCTCTTCGGGCTCGAGGACGCGCCCGACGGGATCGCGGACGAGCAGCCGCTCGCGGAGGTCCGCCCCCTGCGCCGGAGCAACCCGCCGAGCGCGTGAGCAGGCTGCGCCTCGGCACGCGCGGGAGCGCGCTCGCGCTCGTGCAGGCGCGCCTGGTCGCGCGGCTGCTCGGCGGCGAGCAGGCCGTCGAGATCGTCCCGATCGCGACCAGCGGCGACCAGGGCCGGCTGCTCGGCGACAAGTCGCGCTGGGTGAAGGAGCTGGAGGCGGCGCTGCTGGCCGGCACGATCGACGTCGCCGTCCACTCCGCCAAGGACGTCCCGGCCGAGCTGCCCGGCGGGCTGGAGCTGGCCGCCGTGCCCGAGCGCGCCGACGCCCGCGACGCGCTCTGCGGCGC
>JAEXXR010000420.1 GCA_023405705.1 Actinomycetes bacterium | reverse complement strand
CCCCCCCCCGCCGGCAGCGCCACCCGCGCACCACGCAGACCCGCCTGCCTCGCGCACGCGCGCGTGCGGCAAGCCTGCGGCGATGTCGCCCCACCGCCTCGCGATACCCTTGCTCGCCGAATGACCGAACTGCGCGAGCTGAGATACGAGCCGAAGGCGATCGAGCCGAAGTGGCAGCAGGTGTGGGCCGACGAGCACACCTGGGAGGTCTCCGACGAGGACGACGGCCGGCCCAAGTACTACGTGCTCGAGATGCTCCCGTATCCGAGCGGCGAGCCGCACATGGGCCACCTGAAGAACTACGCCCTCGGCGACGCGGTCGCGCACTTCAACCGCCGCATCGGCAAGCGGGTCCTGCACCCGATGGGCTACGACGCGTTCGGCCTGCCTGCCGAGAACAACGCGATCAAGACCGGCGAGCATCCGCGCGAGGCCACCGCCAAGTCGATCGCCTCCTTCCAGCGCCAGTTCCGCGAGTGGGGCATCTCGATCGACTGGACGCGCGAGTTCGGCACCCACGAGCCGCGCTACTACAGATGGACCCAGTGGCTGTTCCTGCAGCTGCTGGAGCGCGGCCTCGCGTACAAGAGAGAGGGCGCCGTCAACTGGTGCCCGAACGACCAGACCGTGCTCGCCAACGAGCAGGTCGTCGACGGCCGCTGCGAGCGCTGCGGCTTCGAGGTCGAGAAGCGCCAGCTGGAGCAGTGGTACTTCCGCATCACCGACTACGCCGACCGGCTGCTGGAAGACCTCGACACGATCCAGTGGCCCGAGCACGTCAAGACGATGCAGCGCAACTGGATCGGGCGCTCGGAGGGCGCGCAGGTCGCCTTCCACAACGCCGACCTCGGCACCGACTACCCGGTCTTCACGACCCGCCCGGACACGCTCTTCGGCGCGACCTTCTTCGTCATGTCGCCCGAGCATCCCGACGTGCTGAGGCTGGCGGAGGGGACCGAGCACGAGCAGGCCGTCCGCGACTACGTCAAGCATGCCGCGACCGAGTCCGCCGAGGAGCGCGGCGCCGCCGACAAGGAGAAGACCGGCGTGCCGCTCGGTCGCACGGTGGTCAACCCGGTCAACGGCGAAGAGATCCCGATGTGGGTCGCCGACTACGTCCTGATGGAGTACGGCACCGGCGCGATCATGGCCGTCCCCGGCCACGACGAGCGCGACTACGAGTTCGCGACCGTCCACGGGCTCCCGATCAAGCGCGTGATCGCGGCTCCGGACGGCTCCGAGGAGCTGCCGTACTCCGGCGACGGCACGCTCGTGAACTCCCACCCGGACTTCGACGGCAAGCCCAACCGCGAGGCGCTCAGCGAGATCGTCGCCTGGCTCGACCGCGAGGGCAAGGGCCACAGATCGGTCAACTACCGCCTGCGCGACTGGCTCGTCTCGCGCCAGCGCTACTGGGGCTGCCCGATCCCCGTCGTCTACTGCGACGACTGCGGGATGGAGCCGCTGCCGCTCGACCGCCTTCCGGTCGAGCTGCCGGACATCACCGACTACAAGCCGAGAGGCAAGTCGCCGCTCGCGGCCGCCGAGGACTGGGTCGCGACGACCTGCCCGAGATGCGGCGGCGCCGCCCGGCGCGAGACGGACACGATGGACACGTTCGTCGACTCCTCGTGGTACTTCCTGCGCTACTGCGACGCGAACAACGACGAAGCCGCCTGGGATCGCGACGTCCTGAAGGGCTGGATGCCGGTCGACCAGTACATCGGCGGCGTCGAGCACGCGATCCTCCACCTGCTGTACGCGCGCTTCTTCACGAAGGCCTTCGCCGACATGGAGCTGCTCGACGCGCAGGAGCCGTTCCAGGCGCTCTTCACGCAGGGCATGATCACCCGCGACGGCGCGAAGATGTCCAAGTCGAAGGGCAACGTCATCGCGCCCTCGACCTACGTCGACAGATACGGCGTCGACACGGCTCGCTGCTACATCATGTTCATCGGTCCGCCCGACCAGGACGCAGACTGGTCCGACGACGGCGTCGAGGGCGTCCACCGCTTCCTCTCGCGTCTCTGGCGGCTGGGCGTCGAGGTCGGGCAGGGCCCGGCCGACTCGCCGGCCGCCGGCGCCTCGCTGAGCGACGCCGACGCCGCGCTCGCGCGCAAGGCCCACTGGGCGATCGACAAGGTCACCCAGGACGTCTCCGGCCGCTTCGCCTTCAACACCGCGATCTCCGCCGTGATGGAGCTGGTCAACGAGGGCTACCGCCACCGTGAGGCCGCCTCGCCCGAGGCGCTCCGCTTCGCCGTCGCGACGGCCGCCTCGCTCGTCTTCCCGTTCGCGCCGCACACCGCCTCCGCGGTCTACGAGCTGGCGACCGGCGAGCGCGTCTGGGAGACGCCGTGGCCGAGAGCCGACCCGGCGATGCTGACCGCCGACACCTTCGAGCTGGTCGCCCAGGTCAACGGCAAGGTCCGCGACCGCATCACCGCCCCGGCCGACGCGTCGAAGGAGCAGCTCGAGGAGCTGGCCCGCAGCGCCCCGAACGTGCTCGCGCATCTCGACGGCAGACAGGTCGTCAAGGTGATCGTCGTGCCGGGCAAGCTCGTCAACATCGTCGTGCGGTAGGCCGTGAGCGGTCGCGTCGGCGAGTCCGGCGGCGACCGTGGCGCCGGCGCCGGCCTCGGCGGGTCGGCTCCGAGCCGGGTCGCCGATCGCGCGCACGTCGCGGTGATCGGCCCCGGCGACGCTGCTGCTGGGGAGCGCGCGCAGGCGTTCGAGGTCGGCGCGCTGCTCGCACGCGCCGGCGCGGTCGTCGTCTGCGGCGGGCTCGGCGGCGTGATGGAGGAGGCCTGCCGGGGTGCGGCGTCGGTGCGGTCGGAGACGGGAGCGGCGGCCGAGCGGGCTCCGGCACCGGATGAGGACGCTTCTGCCGAGCGAGGTCCGGCTCCTGATGCGGCCGCTTCGTCAGAGGCGGCAGCGGCGGATCCCGTGACGATCGGCCTCCTGCCCGGCCTCGACCGCGCGGCGGCCAATCCGTTCGTCGACGTCGCGATCCCGACCGGTCTCGGCGAGCTGCGCAACGGGCTCGTCGTGCGCGCCTCCGACGCCGTGATCGCGATCGGCGGCGCCTTCGGGACCCTGTCGGAGATCGGCCTCGCGCTGAAGGCCGGCAGATGCGTCGTCGGTCTCGGCACCTGGGAGCTGGCGCGCGCTGGCATCCACGACGAGGCGATCGTCGTCGCTCGTAACCCCGCCGAGGCGGTCGCGCTCGCGCTCGCCGCGGCGCGCGGCTGAGCACCTTCGACGGGCGCGTCGCGCGGGGCTGACGGGTCGGCAGCGGGTCGGGCTCCACGCGCGCTCGCTGCGGCGC
>JAEXXR010000248.1 GCA_023405705.1 Actinomycetes bacterium | reverse complement strand
GCCGAACTCCGCCTCGGCCGCCGCGCGCGAGACGAAGCCGTCGCGCACGTCCTGCAGCACCCGCGCGGCCGGCCGCTCCAGCGGGCTGCCGTAGCCGCCGCCGCCGGAGGAGACGCCGGTCCAGCGCTCCCCGGGCGCGATCTCGACGCGGCCGGAGACGGAGAAGTAGCGGCGCGCGCCGTCGGCCTGCTCGACGTACTGGCCGCCGCCGCAGCCCGGCGTCCCGCCGAGCACGCCGTGCGGCGGGTTGTCGAACGAGTCGCCGAAGGTGATGCACTCGATCGCGCCGTGCGTCGGCTCGACCGTCAGGCGCGTGCCGGGGCCGCCGATCGTCGCGCCGAAGCCCATCGAGTCGGGCTCGACCTCCAGCTCGGCGACGTGCAGCGGGTACAGCAGCTCCAGCTGCTCGACCGACTGGATCTTCAGCCCGCCGGAGGCCGAGGTCGACTCCCACAGCGGCCAGCCGTCGACCTCTCTCGTCGCGCCCTGGCCGCCGCTGTTGTTGAACAGCATCACGCCCCACGGCTCGCCGCTGCCGTCGTCGGCGCCGGTGAACTGCGGCACGATCTGGCAGCGGACGCTGCCGGCCGGCACCAGCTCCGGCACCGCCTGCGCCATCGCCATGTGGATCGCGTCCATCATCATGTCGGTCGGCACGATCGTCGCCACCGACGTGGAGGCCGGGAACGAGGCGTTGCAGATCGTCCCCTCCGGCGCGTGCACGTCGACGTGGCGGACGCAGCCGTCGTTGTGCGGGATGTCGGAGTCGACGTACTGCAGGAACGGGATCACGCCGGCCGCCATCGAGGTCGCGAAGGTGCCGTTGAGGCCGCCTCTGCCCTGCGGGCCGCTGCCCGTGAAGTCGACGCTGACGCGATCGTCGGCGACCGTCACCGCGACCTCGATCGGGATGTCGAAGCCATCCGCGCCGTCGGAGTCGACGAAGCCGCGGGCTCGGTAGGTCCCGTCAGGGATCTGGCGCAGCGCCTGGGCCATGCGGCCGTCGGCGTAGTCGATCATCGCCTCGACGTTCTGCAGGACCGTGTCGATCCCCCACTCCGCGCACAGCTCCCCGACGCGGTCGGCGCCGAGCCAGATCGAGCCGAGCTGGGCGAGCAGGTCGCCGTACGCCAGCTCGCGGTAGCGGATGTTGCGCAGGTACAGCTCGACGACGTCGAAGCGCTCCTCGCCTCTCTCGTAGAACTTGACCGGCGGGATGCCGATCCCCTCCTGCCAGACGTTCTCCGCCGCCGGCACGACCGAGGCCGGCAGGTAGGCGCCGGTGTCGATCTGATGGCCCTTGGTGGCGACCCAGAAGCGGCGCACGCCGTCGACGAAGACCGGCGTCGCGGTGACGAAGTCACCGATGTGGGTGTTGAAGCGGAACGGGTCGTTGCAGGCGTAGACGTCGCCCGGGTAGATCCTGTCGCCGAAGGTCTCGTTGATGTCGCGCAGCACCAGCGGCAGCGAGATCGACTGGACCGGCAGCGCGTCGTGCATCGCGACGAGGCGGCCGTCGGCGTCGAAGATCGCGCAGGAGAAGTCCTTGCACTGCGCGAGGATCGGCGTCCAGGCCGAGCGCTCCAGCGCGATCGTCATCTCGTTGACGACGCGGTTGAAGCGGTTGAGGATCACGCTGAAGGTGATCGGGTCCTGCCCGGCGGGGAGCGTGCGCTCCCCGCCGGCCTGCGCGGCCTGGCTCATCTCAGGCCCTGCACGATCTCTTCGGCGACCTCGATGTACTTGTCGCGCCGCACCGGGTCGGTGCGGATGAACGCCCGCTGCTGGTACTCCTCCGGGTCGTCCATGTAGGTGTCCGCGATCAGCTGTCTCGACATGAACTCGGTCGCGGCCGGGTTGGAGGGGCTGTATCCGGTCACTCTCGCCGTCGCCGCCTGGACTCTCGGGTCGAGCGTGTGCTCCAGCCACTGGTAGGCCGTGTCCTCGCACTCGGGGTCGATGCCGGCGGAGATCGCGTTGCCGTCGTTCCAGCCCTGCGGGCCCTGGTCCTCGAAGACGACCTGCTCGATCGGGAAGCCCTTCGGCTTCAGCTGCGCGTAGATGTAGTTCCAGCCCAGCGAAGCGGTCACCTCGTCGGTCGAGAACTTCTGGATCAGGTCGCCGCCGCTGCTCCAGATCGTGCGGATGTTCGGCTTCAGCTCGAGCATCTTCGCCTTGATCTGCTCGAGCTGCTCGTCGCTGAGGTCGAACACGCCGGGGGCGTCGTCCATGTCGAGGACGGTCGCGCCCATGTAGATCAGCGTGTAGTCGTCCCAGAGGCCGAGCTTGCCCTTCATCTCCGGCGCCCACTGCACGTCGAGGCTGGTCGGCGGGGTCTCGAACTCCTCCGTGTTGTAGAGGAACGGGTTGATGCCCCACGCCTGCGAGATCGCCCACACCTCGCCGTCGAGCTCGTAGGTCTCTCTCGCGTACTCGAAGATGTCGGCGTACGTCGGGACGCGGCTGACGTCGAGCGGCTTGATCGCTCTGGCGTCGACGAGGACCTTCCGGATGTCGGAGGTCGCCATCACGATGTCGTACTCCTCGGTGCCGCCCGCGACCAGCTTGGAGATCTGCTGGTTGACGTCGGCGATGTACGTCGGCTTGATCGCGACGCCCGTTCTCTCCTCGAACGGCTTCGTGATCGACTCGTCGGAGAGTCCCTCCCACACCATCAGGTTCAGCTGTCTGCACTGGCCCGCGCCGCCGCCCGTGCTCGCGTTCGTGCCCGTCGCCGCGCCGCCTGCGCCGCCCGCGGTCGTCTCCGCCGGCTCCGTGGAGGCGCCGCAGCCGGCCAGCGCCAGCGCAACCAGCGCAGCGC
>JAEXXR010000155.1 GCA_023405705.1 Actinomycetes bacterium | reverse complement strand
CGCTTGATCGTCGTGCGCCGGCCCGGCAGCGCCGACAGCGCCAGCTCGATCCCGGGCACGTCGAACAGCACGAGGTCGGCGGCCTCGCCCGGCGCGACCGTCCGCGCCGGCGCGCCGACGGCCGCCTCGGCGCGGTCGCTGACGAGCGACCACAGCAGCGACGGCGGCAGCTCGGTGTAGCGGCCGCCGAGGCCGGCGCCGTTGTAGGCGAGCAGCGCGCGGTCGAGCGGGTCGAGGTTGCCGAGCAGGTACCAGCCGTCGTGCATGTTGTCGCTGCCGGCCGAGACCGAGACGCCGGCCGCGAGCAGCTCGCGGGTGCGCGAGAGGCCGCGCGGGCCGTACTGGGAGGAGACGTTGACCGGCTGGACGCAGACGTGGATGCCCGCCTCGGCGACCTTCTCGATCGTCCGTCTGGCGTCGTCGTCGGCGTAGACCTCGAGGCCGCAGCAGTGGCTGGCGAGGACGCGGCCCTGGAAGCCGCGCGCGATCGTCCGCTCCGCGAGCGGCTCCAGCATCACCTCGGTCGCGTCGATCCAGCAGTCGGCGTGGACGTCGACGTCGGCGTCGTGGCGCTCGGCGAGGTCGAAGACGAAGTCGAGGTGGGCGAGCTGGGCGGCGTGGCCCTCCTCGACGTTCGGCCACGCGCCGACGACGTCGGCGCCCTCGGCCATCGCCTGGCGCAGCAGCTCCTGCGCCGGCTCGTCGCGCAGCAGGCCCTCCTGCGGGAAGGCGACGACCTCGACGTCGATCAGCTCGCGGACCCGGTCGCGCGCGGCCAGCACGCCGCGCAGGTTGGTCAGCCCGACGATCGAGTCGACGTCGACGTTCGCGCGCATCCGCCCGACGCCGTGCGAGACGGCGAGGCGGAACGCCTCGGTCGCGCGCGCCTCGACGCCGGCCTCGGTGAAGCCGTCCTTGATCGCGGCGGCGGTCGCGTGGCCCTCCGACTCGCGCACGCGGCCGCGGCGGCTGAACGCCTTGTCGGGGTGGTAGTGCGGCTCCACGAACGACGGCGCCAGCAGGCCGCCGCGCGCGTCGATCCGCTGCGCCGCCGGCTGCGGCTCGCCGGCCCGCGGCTGCACCGAGCGGATCTCCCCGCCCGCGATCGCCACGTCGAAGCGGCCGTCGCGCCCGAGGACGGTCGCGTCCTCGATCAGCAGGTCTGCAGGGGTCGTCGTGTCGGTGGTCACGCTCACCATTCCCATTCGTTGGACGGAAGGCGCAGGTCGACCGGGTTGCGGACGACGGCGCCGATCACCGCCTCGACGCCGCGCACCTGGTCGTCGAGGCTCATGCTCGGAGTCGGGCGGCCGAGCCGCGCGACGTGCTGCGGCGGGTCGGGCAGGTGCACGAAGCCGGCGCGCGTCGGCAGGCCGCGCGTCGCCGCCAGGTGCAGCGCGCAGTACATGACCGAGTTGCAGCCGTGCGTCGAGGCGCTGTTGGAGACGACGGCGGGGACGCCGGCCGCGCGCGCCGCCTGCACCGCCGCCTTGATCGGCAGCGTCGACAGGTACGCGGCCGGGCCGCCGTCGACCACCGGCTCGTCGATCGGGCGGCGGTCGCCGTCGGCGAACTGGAAGTCCTGCACGTTGACGGCGACGCGCTCCAGCCGCAGCGTCGATCTCTCCGAGAAGACGCCGCAGGAGACGATCGCCGCCGGCGACTCGCCGTCCGCCAGCAGCGGCTCCAGCGCCTCCAGCGGCGAGGTCTCCCAGCTCAGCGCCCGCCCGACGACGCGCAGCCCCTCGACGACCAGGCCGTCGAGGCGCTGCGCGACCGTCGCGCTCGGGTTCTCGTCGTAGCGCAGCTCGGCGCGCTCGGCGGTGTCGCCGAAGGCGCCGTTGCCGGTGACGAGGATCCAGCCCCTGCCCATCCGGCTAGCCCTTCGCGCCCAGGTCGGCCGCCCACGGGTAGGTCAGGTTCACCGCGCCGGTCGGGGCGCCGGTGATCCGTCTGCCGAGGAACAGCGGCTGGTAGGGCGAGTACAGCGGGATCCAGATCTGCGCCTCCGTGGCGATCCGCTGCGCCTCGGCGACCAGTCTCGCGCGTCTGGCGTCGTCGAGCGTGCCGGCGGCCTCGTCGGTCAGGCGCATGAACTCCGGGTCGTCGAATCTCGCGTACCCGAAGAAGTTGTCGCCGCGCATGTACTGCAGCAGCTGCAGCGGCTCCGGGAAGTCCGGCACCCACTGCGAGAAGATCAGGTCGATCCCCTCGCGCGCCTTCGCGTCGGAGTAGAGCGCGTTGTAGCTGTTGCCGGCGAGGCTCTTGATCTCGACCTTCAGGCCGATCTCCTCGCCCGCGCGGCGGACCTCGGCGGCGATCGTCGGCATCTCCTCGCGGTCGCGCGTGATCGCGATCGTGATCGGCTCGCTCGGCGCGCCGGCCTCCTGCACCAGCCTTCTCGCCTCCTCGACCGAGCCCGACGGGTCGGGCAGCGCGTCGTAGGCGGCCTGGAAGGTCTCCTGCTCGTAGCCCCACGCGCCCGGCGCGACCGGCGCCTTCAGCGGCTCGGCGGCGCCGTCGAGGACGGAGTCGATGATCCCGCTGCGGTCGATCGCCAGCGACAGCGCTCTGCGGATGCGGATGTCTCTGAGCGCGCCGTCGGGATCGGTCAGCATCGCGACGTAGCTGCCCGCGGCGCGGCCGAAGGTGAGCGAGCCGGCCTGGCCGGTGCGCAGTCTGCCGAAGCCGGCCGTCGGCACCTGGTAGGTGCCGTCGATCGTGCCGGAGGCGAGCGCGTTGACACGCGCGGCCGGGTCGGCGACGAAGCTGACGTCGAGCGTTCTCACCTGCGGGACGCGCTCGGGGTCCCAGTAGCCGTCGAACGCCTCCAGCGTGATCGACTGGCCCTTCTCCCACTTCGCGAAGCGGTACGGGCCGGTGCAGTCGACGCCGCCGTCGGGCGTGCCGTACGCCTTGCCTCTCTCCTCCAGGAACGCCTTGCTGTCGATCCGCCCGGCGGGCGTCGCGAGCGCGCTCGGCAGCAGCGCGTCGGGCCGCTTCAGCTTGATCGTCACCTCCGCCGGGCCGGTCGCTCTGATCGAGGCGACGTTGGCGTAGGCGGCCGCGAAGTAGGAGCCGACCTCTCTGTCGAGGTTGCGGCTGAGGCTGTAGACGACGTCGTCGGCTCTCAGCGGCGCGCCGCCGTGGAATCTGACGCCGTCGCGCAGCGTGTAGACGAGCGTTCTCGGGTCGGGCGTTCTCCAGCCGGACGCGAGCGCCGGCTCGATCGTCATCTGCGGCGAGACCTGCGCGAGGCTCTCGCAGACGTTGGCGCCGATCTCCATCGGCGGGAAGTCGTTCGCGAGGACCCAGTCCAGCGACGCCGGCTCGGCGTAGACCGCCCAGGTCGCGGCGTCGACCGGGCCGGTCGGCGCGGGGGTGCTGTCGCTCAGCGCCATCGCGCCGTCTCTGCCCGCGGCGCCGCCGTTCGTCGACGAAGACGACGAGGCGCCGCCGCAGGCGCTGACGGCCACCGCCGCCGCGGTCGCGAAGACCGCGAGGCCGGCGAGCGGCCGCTTCCGGATGCTCTCCACCACTATCCCTCTCGTTGCCCGGCGGCGAGGAACTGCGCCCGCGCCGCGGATATCTCGTGCGGCTGCCAGCCCGGCCCCGGGAGGGAGGCGAGCAGCAGTCTGGTGTAGGGGTGCTGCGGTGCCGACAGGACGGTGCCGGCACGCCCGCGCTCGACGATGCGACCGCGGAACATCACGACGACGTCGTCGCAGACGTACTCGACGACGCCGAGGTCGTGGCTGACGAAGACGTAGGCGATCTCGCGCTGCGCGCGGATCTCGGCGAGCAGGTTGAGCACCTGCGCCTGGACCGAGATGTCGAGCGCCGCGACGGCCTCGTCGAGCACGACGACGCGCGGCTCGGCGGCGAGCGCGCGGGCGATCGCCGCACGCT
>JAEXXR010000133.1 GCA_023405705.1 Actinomycetes bacterium | reverse complement strand
GTGAACTGGCCGACGAGGCGCTCCAGCTCCTCGGCGGTCTTCGCCAGCTCCTGGGCGGAGGCGGCGATCTCCTGCGTCGAGGCGGAGGTCTGCTGCGTCGAAGCCGAGACCTGCTCGGTCGAGGCGGAGGACTGCTCGGCGACCGAGACGACCTCGGCCATGTTCTCCTCGACGCGCGTCGCGCGCACCGAGATCTCGCCGACGGCGGTCGCGATCTGCTCGACGCGCGCGTTCATGTCCTCGACGGAGGCGCCGATCTGCAGGAACGACGTGCGCGCCTGCTCGACCGTCGCGACGCCGTCCTGCGTGCGCTGCGCGCCGCTCTCGACGACGTCGACCGCGCGGCCGGTCTCACGCTGGATCTCGGTGATCAGGCCGGAGATCGAGCGGGCGGCCTCCTGCGACTCCTCGGCCAGCTTGCGCACCTCCTCGGCGACGACCGCGAAGCCGCGCCCCTGCTCGCCGGCGCGCGCCGCCTCGATCGCGGCGTTGAGCGCCAGCAGGTTGGTCTGCTCGGCGATGCCGGTGATCGTCGCGACGATCGAGCCGATCTCGTCCGACTTGGCGCCGAGCGCGCGGATCGTCCCGGTGACGTCGGCCGACGACGCCTGGACCGCCTCCATCGCCTCGGTCGCGAGCGAGATCGCGCTCGCGCCCTGCTCGGCGACCGAACGGGCCTCCTCGGCCGCGCGCGCCGTCTCCTCGGCGTCGGCGGTCGAGGTGCGAGTCGTCGCGACGACCTCCTCGGTCAGCTGCCGCGCCTCGCTGACGGTGCGGACCTGGCGCTCGGCGCCGGCCGCGACCTCGCCGACCGCGGAGGCGATCTCGCCGACCGCGCGGCCGGACTCCTCCGAGGTCGTCGCCATCTGCTGGGAGGCGGCCGCGACCGCCTGCGACTCCTGCGCGATCTGGTGCAGCATCTGCGTGACCTTGTCACGCATCGCGTCGTAGCCGCCGATCGACGCGGCGAGCTGGCCGTGCATCGTGTTGAAGATCTCGGCCAGGCGGCCGATCGCGCGGCCCTCCTCGGCGGTCAGCGGCGCCGTCGTCGCCGGGGCGTCGACGGTCAGGTCGCCGCGGGCGACGGCGGCCAGCGCGGCGTCGAGCGCCTTCAGGTCGTTGTCGCTGAGCGACTGCATGCGGTCGATCAGCGCCTCCAGGCACGACTGGTCGCCGAGCGCCTCGCGCAGCTGCGCGCTCATCTCGGCGAACGCGTTGCCGAGCGCGTCGGACTCGCCCTTCGGATCGACCGTGACGGCGAGGTCGCCGGCGGCGATCGAGCGGGCCGCCTCCGCGGTCTCCTCGAGGTAGGCGATCATCGCCCTGAACGCCTCGGCGGCCTCGCCGAGCTCGTCGCGGGAGCGGATGTCGATCTCCTGTCTGACGTCGCCGACGGCGATGCCGCGGGCGGCGCGGACCATCTGCCGCAGGCCGTTGGCGAGCTGGCGGGCGAGCAGCAGCGCGATCGCGACCGCGCCGATCACCGCGGCGACCAGCAGGCCGAGGATCAGCGCTCTCGCGGAGGCGACGGTCTCGTCGCTCTCTCTCGCCTGTCTGGCGGCCAACTGGCTCTGGAAGGTCGAGACCGCCTCCAGCGCCTCCTCGGAGGCGTCGAAGGCCGTTCTGCCCGGGCCGGTGATCGTTCTGATGCCCTCGACCGGCTCGGTCGAGACGTCGACCGACGCGGTCACGTCCTCGTAGCCCTGCCACGCTCTCGCGAAGGCGGCGGTGCGCGCGCGGTCCTCGTCGTCGGTCGCGAGGCCCTCGAGCCTTCTGATCTCGCGATCGATGACCGTGCTGCCGGCCGCGATGTCCTCGGCGAAGCCGCGCCGCTCGTCCTGTCTCTCGACGGCCGTCAGGACGAGCCGCAGCTGGTCCTTGCGGTAGGCGTTGATTCTGCCGTTGATCTCGCCGACGGCTTCGAGGCTCGGAACCCCGTTGCCGGTGAGCGCGTCGGTCACTTTGTTGATCGCGCCGAGCTTGCTGATCGCGACGAGGCCGACCACGACCATCAGCGCCACGACCGCGAGAAAGCCGCAGAGCAGCTTCGTCCGTACGGTGAACTTCATCGCCTGTCCCTCCGGGGTGCACGGCGCGCCCGCCACTTCGCGACCGAGGGCGGACGACGCCGCACCCGCGCGTCGTGCCAACGCGCGGGTGGTTGAGCTGTCGCTCAGGTAATCGGTCAGGTGCAGAGCGTCTGCACGCCAGGACCGTTGCCGTTCAGGCGAGGGTGAATTGATTGACCAGACGGTCGAGCTCCTCCGCGGTGCGGGCGAGCTGCTGGGCGGAGGCGGCGATCTCCTGCGTCGAGGCGGAGGTCTGCTGCGTCGAGGCCGAGACCTGCTCGGTCGAGGCCGACGACTGCTCCGCGACCGACGCGACCTCGGACATGTTGCGCTCCATCCGCACCGCCCGCTCGGCGATCTCTCCGACCGACGCGGCGATCTCGGCGACGCGGCCGTTGACGTCCTCGACCGACGCCCCGATCTGCAGGAACGACGCGCGCGCCTGCTCGACCGTCGCGACGCCCTCGTGCGTGCGCTGCGCGCCGCTCTCGACGACGTCGACCGCGCGGCCGGTCTCGCCCTGGATCTCGGCGATCAGGCCGGCGATCGACGAGGCCGCCTCCTGCGACTCCTCCGCCAGCTTGCGCACCTCCTCGGCGACGACCGCAAAGCCGCGCCCCTGCTCGCCTGCGCGCGCCGCCTCGATCGCCGCGTTGAGCGCGAGCAGGTTGGTCTGCTCGGCGATCCCGGTGATCGTGTCGACGATCCCGCCGATCTGGCCGGACTTCTCGCCGAGCGAGCGGATCGTCCCGGTGACCTCCGCCGACGACGCCTGGACCGCCTCCATCGCGTCGCTGGCGAGCGAGATCGCGCTCGCGCCCTGCTCGGCGACCGAACGGGCCTCCTCGGCCGCGCGCGCCGTCTCCTCCGCGCTCGTGCTGGAGGTGCGCGTGACGGCGACGACCTCCCCGGCCAGCCCGCGCGCCTCGCCGACGGTGCGGACCTGGCGCTCGGCGCCGGCCGCGACCTCGCCGACCGCGGCCGCGATCTCGCCGACCGCACGCCCCGACTCCTCCGAGGTCGTCGCCATCTGCTGCGAGGCGGCCGCGACCGCCTGCGACTCCTGCGCGATGTCGTTCAGCATCTGCGTGACCTTGTCGCGCATCGCGTTGTAGCTGACGACCGACGCCTGCGTGTTCGCGAGCGTCGCGTTGAAGTAGTCGGCGAGATGGCCGGGCAGCTGCCCCTCGCGCGCCTCGATCGGCGTCGTGACCGGGACGACCTCGACCGTCAGGTCGCCGGCGGCGACGGCGCCGAGGCCGTGGGAGAGGCCCGCGAGGCAGTTGGCGCTGAGCGAGTCCATCCGCTGGGTCAGCTGCTCCAGGCACGACCGGTCGCCGAGCGCGGCGCGCAGCTCGCCGCTCATCGCCGCGAACGCGTTCCCGAGCGCGTCGCGCTCGGACTTCGGCTCGACCCTCACCGTCAGGTCGCCGTCGGCGATCCCGCGCGCCGCGGCCGCCATCTCCTCCAGGTAGACGACCATCTCCCTGAACGCTCTGCCGGTCTCGCCGATCTCGTCGCGCGAGCTGATCTCGACGCGCTGGTCGACGTCGCCGCCGGCGATCCCGCGCGCCGCCCGCAGCAGCTGGCCGACGCCGCCGACGATGCTGCGCGACAGCAGCAGCGCGAGGCCGATCGCAGCGACCACCGCCGCGGCGAGCAGCAGGAAGGTCGCTCTGCGGGCCGCCGTCACGGTGCGGTCGGCTCTGTCGGTCTGCGCTCTCGCCTGCGCGACCTGGGAGGCGGCGAGCGCCACCAGGCCCTCCTTGACCTCGTCGTAGGCGACGTCGGCCGGCCCCTCGGTGAGCGTTCTGAGCGCCTGCTCGTATCTGCGCTCGCGCGCCTGCGCGATCCCGGGCGTCGACGCCGCGACGTAGGCGTCCCAGGCCGTCTGCAGTCTGTCGACCGGCTCCCGCTCGGCCGCCCCGTCGGCCAGTCCGCGGCCCCGCTCCAACCCTGCGCCGACCGCGGCGAGGCCCTCGTCGACCGCTCTGGAGGCGTCGCCGATCAGCGCGGCGTCGTCGGCGTGCAGCGCCGCGGTCGTCACGAACCGCAGCTGGTCCTTGCGCACGCGGTTGATCGCCGCCTCGGTCTCCCCCGCCGCGCGCAGGCTGGGGACCGTGTCGGAGCCGAAGCTCTTCGTGACGGTGTGGATCGTGGCGATCCTGTCGATGGCGACGCCGCCGACGGCGAGCATCAACGCGACGACGACGAGGAAGCTGCCCAGCAGCTTCGTCCTGACGGTGAGCTTCACGGCGGGGGTTCTCCTCTGAATCTCACGCGCGGGACGGCGGGGCTGGCGCTGGCGCGTGGCGTCGGTGCTGGCACACAGACGCTGTGACGGTCTTCCGCCGTGATCGGCAGGCGAACGAGCGCGTTCACGCCATGTTCGCCATACAGGCGTTGAAATCTCACCGTAAACGTCAGTGAGTTCGAGTTGTTGAACTGCGCCAGCCCCGCGATGCACGGACTTCACCGTGAAACGCCGGGAAAAGCTGCGGCCGGACCACCGATCGGCGGTCCGGCCGCATGTCACCCCTGGGATCCGTCGTGCGTCAGATCTTGTGGCGCTCCAGCAGCTTCTTGCCGATCACCATGCGCTGGATCTCGGAGGTGCCCTCGCCGATCAGCAGCAGCGGCGCGTCCCGGTAGAGACGCTCGATCTCGTACTCTCTCGAGTAGCCGTAGCCGCCGTGGATGCGGAACGACTCCTCGACGCAGAAGCGGCCGGCCTCGGAGGCGAACAGCTTCGCCATGCCGGCCTCGATGTCGGAGCGCTCGCCGGCGTCCTTCA
>JAEXXR010000117.1 GCA_023405705.1 Actinomycetes bacterium | reverse complement strand
CCGCCGCCAGCCGAGCTCCATCGCGATCGCCAGCACCAGCCCGATCGCGACGTCGCCGGGCGCGAGCGAGCCGAGCGTCAGCAGGTAGATCGCCAGCAGCACCGCGACGGCGATCACGCGCTTGGTCCAGACGCCGGTCACCGCGCGCCTCCCGGCAGCGCCGAGGCGGCGTCGGCGGAGAGCGACAGCAGCGGCTCGGGCCAGAGGCCGAGCGCCAGCACCAGCAGCGCCAGCACGATGCTGACGACGCGCACCCCGACCGGGCTGGCCGGCTCGGCGACCTCGGCCGAGGCGGCGGCGACGTCCGCCGTGCCGGCGCCGTGCGCCTCCTTCGCGCCGGTCCCGGACTTGACGCGCGAGCCGCGCCAGAACTCGTGCTGGTAGAGCTGGAAGGCGTAGACGAAGGCGAGCGCGCCGCCGCAGAACAGCAGCACGATCAGCGCGACGCTGTCGGCGTCGACGCCGGTGCGGAAGAGCGCGAGCTTGCCGAGGAAGCCGGCGGTCGGCGGCATCCCCGCCAGCGACAGCGCGCCGACGGCGAAGGCGCCGGCGACCAGGGCCCCGCGCAGCGCGCCCGACAGGAACAGCAGGGCCTTCGAGAGCGCGTTGAGGATCGCGTACAGCACCGCCGCCGCCAGCCCGATCGGCCCGCCGACGCCGAGCGCGACGAGCACGTAGCCGGCCTGGCCGATCGACGAGTAGGCGAGCATCTCGGCCGGGTCACGGCGCGAGACCGCCAGCAGCGCGCCGTAGATCACCGACGCCGAGCCGATCACGATCAGCACCGTCGAGCCGAGCGCCAGCTCCTCCGGCAGCAGCCCGGCGCCGAAGCGCAGCAGGCCGTAGGCGCCGATGTTCGCCAGCGCGCCGGAGAGGATCGCGGCGACCGCGGGCCGCGTGCCGGCGTAGACGGCCGGAAGCCAGAAGTGGAACGGGAAGAGGCCGAGCTTGGTGCCGAAGGCGACGAAGAAGGTGACGGCGATCAGGATCGCGGCGTTCGGCTCGACCTCGCCCATCCGCTGCGCGACCTGCTCCATCGAGAGCGTGCCGGTGACGTGGTACATCGCCGCGACCGCGATCAGGAACAGGAACGAGCCGACGAGGTTGACGACGGCGAAGATCAGCGCGGCGCCGAGCTGGTGGCGGTCGTCGCCGTACGCGGTGAGCACGTAGGCGGAGATCATCGCCAGCTCGAAGAAGACGTAGAAGTTGAAGACGTCGCCGGTCAGGAAGAGGCCGGTGAGGCCGGTGCAGAGCAACACGACGAGCGCCGGGAAGGTGCGCGAGCGGACGCCGTCGAGCACCTCGTGGACGAGCGCCGCGAGCACGACGAACGACGACAGCAGCGCGAAGGTGACGCCGAGCGCGTCGGCTCTCAGGACGATCCCGACACCGCCCTCCCAGCCGCCGGTGACGATCGTCTCGTGGCCGTCGGGCAGGACGTTCACGGCGAGCGCGACCAGCGCGGCGAGGTTGCCGGCGACGGCCGCGACCGCAGCCCAGCCCCACAGCCTCCGTCTGCCGTCGGCGAGCAGCAGCAGGACGCCGCCGACCCACGGGATCACCATCGCGAGCACGAGCACGGTCATTGCTCGTCCTCCGCCTCGTCGCGGTCGAGTTGCTCCAGCTGCGGCTCCTGCGCCTGCTCGACCTCGGCGGTGTGCTCGGCCTCGTCGCGCGCGAGGTCTCTGACCTCCAGCGAGTGGAGCGTCGCGCGCACGCGGGCGACGATCGCCAGCAGCAGCGCGGTGACGGCGAGGCCGATCACGATCGCGGTCAGCGCCATCGCCTGCACGAGCGCGTCGGAGGGCTGGTCGTCGCCGGTCGGCAGGATCGGCGCGGCGCCGCGCGTCAGCCCGGAGGCGATCACGACCAGCACCGCCGACTGCGATATGAGCACCATCCCGGCGACGACGCGCACGAGGTCGTTGGTCAGCACGAGGTAGGCGCCGAAGCCGAAGATCGTCGCGGCCGCGAGCGCGAAGACGAGCGTCATCTGACCGCCCCCAGGTCCGGCTCGCGCTCCAGCTCGGGGTCGATCTCCGGCGGCTCGGCGAGATGGTGGATCAGTGCGATCAGCGCGCCGCCGACGAGCAGGAAGACGCCGACGTCGAAGGAGACGGCGGTCATCAGCTCCAGTCTCCCGATTCTCACGACTCTCTCGCCGACGGCCGGCTCGTGCGAGAACGGCGCGCCGCCGGAGATGACGGAGAAGAAGCCGGAGGCGAGCGCGATCAGCAGCCCGGCGATCGCCGCCTTCGGGGCGAAGCGCAGCAGCGGCAGCTCCTCCTCGGCGCGCGTGGCGCCGAGCGCGAGGTACTGGAGCGCGACCGCGAGCGCGACGACGACCGCCGCCGCGAAGCCGTCGCCGACGTCGACGTAGCCCTTGATCAGGATCGCCGCGGCGACCATCAGCGACGGGGCCAGCAGCAGGCGGGCGATCGCCTCGGTGAGGACCGTCACCATGTCTTCCCCCGGCGCAGCAGCGCGATCACGCCGAAGACGGCGACGCCGATGACGGTGATCTCGACCATCGTGTCGAGGCCGCGGAAGTCGGCGAGGATGACCGTCACGACGTCTCTGCCGTGGGCGGCGGGCGCCAGCTCGACCAGCTCGTCGACGACCCGCTCGGTCGCGGTCGGGCGCGACAGCGCGCCCCAGATCACGAGGAAG
>JAEXXR010000677.1 GCA_023405705.1 Actinomycetes bacterium | reverse complement strand
GGATCGAGGTCGACCTCGCCCCGGGCGTCTCGCCGCAGCAGGGACGCGAGCTGGTCGCCGCCGCGCTGCCGCCGGACAGCGCGCTGACGGTCGAGACGGCGAGCGAGCGGCTCGACCGCCTCGAGCGGCTGTCGCGCGCCGGCCTCGACCGCCTCAGCCAGATCTCGACGCTGATGCTGGTCGCCGCGGCGCTGGCGATGGCGGCGGCGATGAGCGGCGCGATCTGGCAGCAGCGGCGGCGCCTCGCCGTCCTGCGGATGCAGGGCTTCGACGTCGAGCAGGTGTGGGCGACGCTCGTGCTGCAGAGCGTGATCGTGCTGTCGGTCGGCGCGGGCGTCGGCGCCGCGGCCGGGCTCGGCGGCCAGGTGCTCGCGACCCGCTGGGTGACGCTGACGACCGGCTTCCCGTCGATCTTCTCCCCCGCGCTCGCGCTCGCCGGCCTCACCTTCGCCGGCGTCGCGCTCGTCGCGACGCTCGTCGTCGCGGTCCCGGGCTGGTTCGCCGCGCGCGTCTCGCCGACCGCCAGCTTCCAGGGCGACTGACCGACCGCCTTCCGGCCGGCGCGATCGCCCGGGCAGCGGACCCCTAGGTCGGAGGCCCACGAACGAGGGATGGCCGCCGCGCCCGATACGGCGTACGGTCTCACCGCGGCCTCCCGGAACTCCCCTTGCGAGAGGCCTCACCCGCGCGCCCCAGCGCGGCACGGCGCGGCCCCCGCGCCCCACCCCCCCATCGAGCGGTGGCCTCGCCCCGCACTCCCGGCTCCTCCCGTCCCGGCTCCTCCCGCTACCGTGAGGCGCATGAGAGTCGCCACCCACAACGGTTCCTTCCACGCCGACGACGTCTTCGCGGTCGCCGTCCTGCGGCTGCTGCACGGCGACGCGCTCGAGGTGGTGCGCACGCGCGACCCGCAGCAGCTCGCCGCCGCGGACCTGCGCGTCGACGTCGGCCTGCGCCACGACCCCGCGACCGGCGACTTCGACCACCATCAGCGCGGCGGCGCCGGCGAGCGCTCCAACGGCATCGGCTACGCCTCGTTCGGGCTCGTGTGGAGAGCGTTCGGCGCGCAGCTGTGCGGCAGCGACGAGATCGCCGAGGACCTCGACCAGCTGATCGTGCAGGGAATCGACGCCAACGACGTCGGCAAGACGATCGTCGAGCCGCTGATCGACAGCGTTACCCCGTTCACCGTCTCGCACGCGCTCGGGATGATGAACCCGAACTGGGACGAGGACGCGAGCGGCTCCGGCAAGGACGCCGCCTTCCACAAGGCCGTCGAGCTGGCGCAGGGCATCCTCGCGCGCGCGATCTCCGCCGCGCAGGCGCAGGCGCGCGCCGCCGAGCTGGTCCGCTCCGCGATCGCCCGCGCCGAGGACCCGCGGCTGATCGAGCTCGACCGCGGGATGCCGTGGCACCGCGAGCTGGTCGCCAACGCCCCCGAGGCGCTGTTCGTCGTCTATCCGCGCGAGCAGGACTGGGGCCTGCAGGCCGTCCCGCGCGTGCTCGGCGAGTTCGCCAACCGCAAGGACCTGCCCGAGCGCTGGGCCGGCATGACCGACGCCGACCTCGCCGCCGTCACCGGCGTCGCCGACGCCCGCTTCTGCCACGCCGGCCGCTTCATGGCCGTCGCCGACAGCCGGGACGGCGCGCTCGCGCTCGCACGTCAGGCGCTCGCCGACTGAAGTCTGAGACGTTCGGCTCCGAACGTCGCAGTCATCAGGGACCTCCGTCAGAGTTTCGGGCCTGCATTGGGGGATGTCCCCGATGTGGGTCGCGCGGGATCGTTCCTAGGCTGACGTTCCCCACGACCTTCGACCAGGAGGATTTGCATGCAGACGCATCGCGCACGGCTCGCCCGTGCAGCAGCGCTGGCGCTCGCGCTGGTGCCGCTCGCCGCCGGCACGGCGACGGCCCAGGGCAGAAGAGACGGCCCGCCGCCGCCCCCGAGAGCCGCCGGCGGCGCGACCGTCGAGACGGTCGCCCAGGGCGTCCCGACCCCGACCCAGTTCGCCTTCGCCGCCGACGGCACCGCCTTCGTCGCGGCGGCGGGCGCCGAGGACGGCTCCGGGCCCGGCGGCGTCTTCGTGCTGAAGGACGGCAGAGCGACCAAGGTCCCCGGCGCCCCGAGAATGGTCTTCGGCGTCGCCTGGAAGGGCGACGTCCTCTACCTCTCCTCCGGCCCGCAGATCCTCGCCGCCAGAGGCTGGGACGGCGCGAGATTCGCCGAGATCAAGCCGATCTTCACCGGCCCGAAGCGATTCCCCGGCTTCAACGGCATCGCGATCGGCCCCGACGGCCGCATCTACGCCGGCGTCACGATGACCGAGAGAGGCGACGCCAGAAAGGTCAGCGCGCCCTACGCGCAGTCGGTGATCTCGCTGACGACCGCCGGCAAGCAGGTCAAGACGGTCTCCAAGGGCCTGCGCCAGCCGTGGATGCTGACCTTCGCGCCGGGCCAGTCGAGCCCGCTCGTGACCGCGCTCGGCCAGGAGAACCTCGGCAGAAGACAGCCGCCGGATTACGTGATCCGCGCCAGAAAGGGTCAGGACTACGGCTTCCCGACCTGCAACTGGAGCAGACCGAAGGCCTGCAAGGGCTTCGCGAAGCCGATCAGCCTGCTGCCGGCGCACAGCTCGCCGATGGGCATCGGCGTGATCGGCAAGAAGGTCTACCTGGCGCTCTTCACGGGCACCGGCAGAGGCCCGGAGGTCGTCTCGATCCCGCTCAAGGGCGGCAGCAAGACGACGCCGGTGCTGAGCGGCTTCGCCGCTCCGGTCGTCGCCCTCGGCACCCATGACGGGTACGTCTGGGCCGGCGACGTGACCGGCGCCGTCTACCGCGTCAAGGTCTGACGCCCGGCGCCGCTCAGTCCAGCTCGACGGTCGCTGCCGCGTGCAGCGGCCGCGGGCGGCGGCTGGAGCGGCGGCCGAGGTGCTTGCCGTCGCCGTCGGCGGCGCCCGTGGTCCCGTCCTCGGGCACCCCGGCGGCCTCGAACAGCATCAGCACGACGCCGCTCGGCAGCGCTCTGTCGCCGTGCTCGTCACCGGCCTCGCGCAGCCGCTCGGCGCTCTCGCCCTCGATCTGCTCGAGCTTGGCCATCAGCACCTCGAGCTCGCCGGCGAGATCTCTCCAGCCCTGCTCGTCCAGCGTGACGGCGCGACGGCTGAGGTGCGCGTCGGCACGGTCGAAGCCGCCTCTGGCAGCCGCCTTGTTGACGTAGCCCGTGACCTGCTCGAGCGAGGCCCCGACCATCGCGCGCTTGACGATCGACGGCGTCTCAGCCCAGCCCTCGTCGGTCACCACCGGACGCGCCTTCGCGCGGTAGTGGTGCTCTATCGCGCCGCGGCGCGGCGTCCGCTTGACCAGCTCGAGGAATCCGAGCGCGTGCAGACGACGGACGTGGTAGCTCATGACGCCGAGCGACACGCCGAGCAGCTCCGACAGCTCGTTCGGGCTGGCCAGCTCGCGATCCTCCAGGATCGCCAGGATGCGGATCCGCAGCGGATGCGCGAGCGCCTTGATCAAGCGCGGATCGGTGATGTCGCTGTACGGCTTCATCGGGTCGTCTCGAGTTCCTTCCGCAGGCGTCCTCGGATTCGGTGGAGTCGAACCTTGACGGTTCCCTCAGGGATGCCGAGCATCCGGGCCACCTCGGGTTGGCTCAAATCGCCCTCATAGCGTAGAGCAAGCAACCTCCGGTCATCAACGGAGAGCCGCTCCAGAACCGATCCCACCTGAAGCCGGAGCAGCAGGCCGTCGCGCTCCTCCTCGGCCCCCTCGTCGGGCACGCGAGAGAGGATCGTCTCGTCGTCGAGCAGCTCCCGCTCGGTCCGCGCTCTGCGGCGTTCGAGCAGGCGCAGCGCCTCGTTGCGCGCGATCTGGCGCATCCACGGCATGCGGTCCTCGCCCCGGCACGTGGCGCGTCGGCGCCATGCCCGCAAGAGCGCTTCCTGGACCACGTCATCGACGTCGTGTGAAGCCGGGAGGAATCGCCGGGCCTCTCGCGACGCAGCGGCCCTCATGCGCTCCCAATCCCACGATTCGTCTCCCGGCCTTTGCGCGCGGACCCCCGCGGGTGCACCGGCCACACAGCAAATATCGAGGTTTCGTCAAAAGTGACGAAGTATGTGAAACGGTCGTGAGCGTTCAACGGGTCTAGGTGGTCATGAAGACGACCCCTGCCCCCGCGGCGCTGTTGGCCTACGAGCGACTCGCCCCCGTCTACGACCGCTTCACCGACTCCTACGATCACGACGGGTGGGTCGACCGCCTCGAAGAGCTGGCGCGTCGGCACGGCCTGCGCGGCCGGCGCCTGCTCGACGTCGCCTGCGGGACCGGCAAGAGCTTCGTGCCGCTCGCGCGCCGCGGCTACGACGTCTGGGCATGCGACCTCTCGCCTGCGATGGTCGCCCTCGCGCGGCACGCGACGAAGGCCGTCGCGCCCGCGCGCGTGATCGTTGCCGACATGCGCCAGCTTCCCGAACTTGGCGCGTTCGACCTCGTCACGTGCCTCGACGACGCCGTCAACTACCTGCTCGACGACGACGAGCTGCTCGCCGCCTTCACCGGCGTCGCGCGCCTGCTCGCCCCCGGCGGGCTGTACCTGTTCGACGCGAACAGCCTCTCGACGTACCGCGACGGCTTCACCAGCCGCGCCACCTTCGAGCGACCGCTCGCCGACGCGATCTGGCGGGGCGAGACGACCGGCCCGATCGCGCCCGGCGCGATCTGCTCGGCGTCGATCGAGATCGGCGGCGGCCCGCGCGCCGCCGTCAGCCGCCACGTCCAGCGCCACCACCCCCAGGCGACCATTCGCGCCCTCTTGGCGTCGGCCGGGCTCGACTGCCGGGCCGTGCTGGGCCAGTCCCCGGGCGGCGTCCTCCACGAGGACGCCGACGAGGAGGCCCACACGAAGCTCGTGTACGTCGCGCGACGACCGGCCTGACCGCCCCACCCCGAATTACCGAAAGGAGGTGAGACCAGTCATGCAGATCATCCGTCCGATCATCCGCCCCGCGATCATCCGCCCGTAGGCAGTCGCGCGAAGACGGGCGTCGCCGGTCCGGAC
>JAEXXR010000666.1 GCA_023405705.1 Actinomycetes bacterium | reverse complement strand
GCGCCGAGCGCGGCGATCCGCGTCGGCGAGGCGAAGGCGGCGGCGTGGATCGCGTCGCTCGACGGCGTGATCCGCTCACCGGGCGTGTCGCCGCCGTCGGTGGTGCGCACGAGCGCGCCGCCGCCGGCCGTCGTCAGCACGCACAGCCGCGTCCCGGCGCAGCGGATCGAGCTGTACGTGACGCCGGGCACGCCGAGGTTCTTCGCCGTCCACGTCGCGCCGCCGTCGTCGCTGCGCAGCAGGCCGGCGCCGCCGACGGCATAGCCGTGGTCGGCGTCTGCGAACCACAGCTGCATGCCGCCCGGTCCCTCGACCGCTCTCCAGGAGGCGCCTGCGTCGGTCGTGCGGAAGAGGCCGGCGCTCGTGCTGGCGACGCCGGTCGTCGCGCTCGTGAACGCGATCGACGCCGGCTCGGCGCTGCCGCCGCCGCCCGCGCCGGTGCCCGGCAGTGCCGTCCGCTGCGCGAACGAGGCGCCGCCGTCGTCGGTCGTGAAGACCGTCCCGTCGGACAGCAGCAGCCAGCCGAGCGTCGGCGAGACGAACGACAGCGAGGCGAGCTGCGCGCGGCAGCTCGACTCGACCGGCGCGAACGCCATCGCGGTGAAGCTTCTGCCCCCGTCGACCGAGCGCCGCGCCACGCAGCCGCCGCCCGCGAAGACGGTGCTCGCGTCGAGCGCCTGCACGAGCGCCAGGTTCTCGAAGGTGCCGACCGGCAGGCCGCTCCAGCTCGCGCCGCCGTCGCTCGTCTTCAGCAGCGTGCCGACGTCGCCGGCGGCGTAGCCGGTCGCGCCCGCGAACGAGGCGCTGCGGAGGGTGTTGCCCTGCGGCTGCGGGTTGCCCCACCGCCAGCCCGACGCGCCGACCTGGACGTCGGCCGTCGCGGCAGGGGTGATCGCCGTCGCCCCCGCCATCGCGATCGCGCCAGCGATCAGCGACGCGGCGAGCGCGCGCTTGCGGTCCGTCATCTGTCGCCCCTTCGTGTCAGGAGTGTGAGTTGATGCACCAACGGACAGTGCATCGGAGAGTTGCGAAGAAGGGCGCGGACGAAGTAGTTGCGCGCGCAATCACTTCGCGCTATTGTTGCTTACGCAATCACTTGAAGGGTCGATCAGGAGTCGGACCGAGATGAAGCTCGAAGCCCTGCACCACATCACGATGATCACCGGCGACGCGCAGAGGAACGTCGCCTTCTACGCCGACGTGCTCGGGCTGCGGCTGGTCAAGCAGACCGTCAACTTCGACCAGCCCGAGGCCTACCACCTCTACTTCGGCGACGAGCAGGGCTCGCCGGGCTCGATCCTGACCTGGTTCGAGTTCGCCGGCGCCGGACGCGGACGCGCCGGGATCGGGATGGTCCACACGCTCCAGCTCGGCGTCGCCGCGCCTGCGGCACTCGACTTCTGGGCCGACCGCCTGAAGGCGCACGGCTACGACGGCGAGCGGACCGAGCAGGGGACGCTGCGCTTCGAGGACTACGACGGACTCGGCCTGGAGCTGGTCGTCGCCGACGACGGAAACCCGCCGCTGCGCGCCGAGCATCCCGAGGTCCCCTCCGAGCACGCGATCACCGGCCTGGAGGGCGCGCGGGCGTACAGCATGTTCGCGAACGTCGAGGAGCGCGTCCTGACCGACACGCTCGGCTTCGCCTACGAGGGCGGCGGCGAGTACCGCCTCGACGGCGAGCAGCGCCACTTCCACTGGGCCTACGACCAGGCGACGACGAACGGGACCCCCGGCGCCGGCACCGTCCACCACATCGCGTGGGCGTCGCGTGACGAGGACCACCTCGGCTGGCAGGAGCGCGTCGCCGAGGCCGGCGGCTTCGTCACCGACGTGCGCGACCGCGACTACTTCCAGTCGATCTACTTCCGCGAGCCGCGCGGCGTGCTGTTCGAGATCGCGACCTTCGCGCCCGGCTTCGCCGTCGACGAGGACGCCGACCGCCTCGGCGAGGAGCTGCGGCTGCCCAAGCAGCACGAGCACCTGCGCCCCCAGCTGGAGCAGACCCTGATCCCGATCGTCAACCCGCGAGCGGCCCGCCGCCAGGAGGCGTGAGCATGAGTGCGCTGACCTATCAGGAGCGCCCGGCGTCCGGGCAGGCCGAGGGCCTGCTCGTGCTCCACCACGGCCGCGGCGCCGACGACCACGACCTGCTGTCGCTCGGCGACGTGCTCGACCCCGAGCGCCGGCTCCACGTCGTCACGCCGCGGGCGCCGCTGACGCTCGACGGCTGGCCCGGCTACCACTGGTACGTCGTCCCGAGAGTCGGCTACCCGGACCCGGCGACCTTCGCCGCGGCGCGCGACAAGCTCGCCGCCTTCCACGACGAGCTGTGGGAGCGGACCGGGATCGCGCCCGCGCGGACCGTCTTCGGCGGCTTCTCGATGGGCTCGGTGATGAGCTACGCGCTCGGCCTCTCCGGCGATCGCCCGGCGCCGGCCGGCATCCTCGCCTTCGCCGGCTTCGTGCCGACCGTCGACGGCTGGCAGCCCGACGTCGCCGCGCGCGCCGGGCAGACACGGGCCTTCATCGCCCACGGCCGCCGCGACCCGGTGATGGCGGTCGACTTCGCGCGGCAGGCGAGAGCGCTCCTGGAGGCCGGCGGGGTCGAGGTCGAGTACCACGAGTCCGACGCCGCCCACCACATCGACCCGGCGCACGTGCCGGCCGCGGTCGAGTGGGTCGCCGCGACGCTGCCGGCGGGCGAGCGGGCGGCGTGATGGACGCTCGCCACCGAGACGGCCGCCGGGCACGGCGTCTCCCGGGCGCCGTTCGCCATCGCGGCGAAGTCGCTCCGACGAGCGCCCCGCTGGTGTCCTGATGGACCCGCTCGGCGCCGGCTTCCGCCACGACGAGGGCGAGCGGACGATCGTCTTCGGC
>JAEXXR010000597.1 GCA_023405705.1 Actinomycetes bacterium | reverse complement strand
GTCGAGGCCCGGCCCGGCCGGCCGCTCCAGCGCCATCGTCAGCGCGCCCGGGCCGACGGCGACGCGCGCGTAGCGGCGGGTCGGGTCGATCGCGTCGCGCGGCTCGATCGACAGGCCGCCGGCGCCGGCGTCGCAGACGGTCGCGACGTCGTCCTCGACGAGCACGATCCAGCGCGCCGAGTCGGCGTCGGGGACCAGCTCGGCGACGCCGCCCTGCGCCACCGCGACGGTCGCCGTCTGCTCGCCCGAGGCGATCCCCGGCAGCAGCGTCTCGCGCTGCGCCTCGGAGCCGCAGGCGTCGACCAGCAGGCCGGCGGCGGCGTTGGAGAACAGCCGCGACGGCGTGACCGCGTAGCCCAGCTCCTCCAGCAGGATCGCCAGCTCCAGCACGCCGAGCCCCTGGCCGCCGACCGCCTCGGGCAGCGCGATCCCGGTCCAGCCGAGCTCGACCAGCTCCTGCCACAGCGCCTCGTCGTAGGCGCGCTCGTCACTCTCCGCGACGGCCCGCACGCGCTCGAAGCCGGAGCGGGCGGCGAGCAGCTCTCTCGCCGTGCGGCGGATCTCGCGCTGGTCGTCGGTGAAGTCGAAGTGCATCGCTGAAGCCCCCTCGCTCAGCGCAGCCGCGGCAGGCCGAGCACGCGCTCGGCGACGATGTTCTTGAGGATCTCGGTCGTGCCGCCCTCGATCGAGTTGCCGCGGGCGCGCAGCAGCTCGAACGCCCAGCGCGAGTCGGTCGCCAGGGCGCCCGGGCCGAGCAGCTCGACCGCCAGCTCGGTCGCGCGCTGGTTGGTGTCCGACCACATCCACTTCGTCAGCGAGCCCTCCGGCCCCGGCTGGCCGTACTTCATCGTCGCCGTCAGGCCGCGGTAGGCGGTCAGCCGCAGCACCTCGCAGCGGACGTGCAGGTCGCCCAGCCTCGCCGCGACGGCGTCGTCGTCGAGCAGGCCGCGCGCGGCCGCCTCCTCGGTCAGCTCGTCGAGCAGGACCTTCAGCGCGACCTGCAGGCCGAAGGCGAGGCCGGCGCGCTCGTTCATCAGCGTCGTCAGCGCGACCTTCCAGCCGTTGCCGACGCCGCCGATCACGTTCTCGTCCGGGATCCACGCCTCCTCGAGGAACAGCTCGTTGAACTCGGAGGCGCCGGTGATCTGGCGCAGCGGGCGGACGACGACGCCCTCCTGCTCCATGTCCATCAGGAAGTACGTGAGCCCCTTGTGCTTCTCGGAGCCCGGCTCGGAGCGGGCGACGAGCATGCACCACTTCGCGTGGTGGGCGAAGCTGGTCCAGACCTTCTGACCCGTCACCCGCCAGCCGCCGTCGACCTGCTCCGCGCGCGTCTTCAGGGCGGCGAGGTCGGAGCCGGCGTCGGGCTCGGAGAAGCCCTGGCACCAGATCTCCTCGGCGGTGACGATCGGCGTCAGGAAGCGCTCCTTCTGCTCCTCGCTGCCGTGGAGCATCAGCGTCGGGCCGCCGAGCAGCAGGCCGAGCACGTTCGCCGGCTGCGGCACGCGGGCGCGCGCCAGCTCCTCGTTGAAGATCGCCGACTCGACCAGCGTCGCGCCGCGGCCGCCGTGCTCGGGCGGCCAGTGGACGGCCGCCCAGCCGTCGGCGGCGAGCGCTCTCTGCCACGCGACCCGCCACGCGAACGAGGCCTCCTCCCCGGCCGGCTCCGCACCCGGGTGATGGGCGTCGATCCAGGCGCGCAGCTCGTCACGGAAGGCCGTCTCCCGCGGGGAGAAGGTGAGGTCCATGGCGCGCGCCTACCCGCAGCTACCGCCCGGCGAACCTGGCCTCTCGCCGCTCCAGGAAGGAGTTGAGGCCCTCGGCGCCGTCCTCGCTCTGCATCAGCGGAATCGCCGCCCGCTGGAGGCCGGTCGCCGCCTCGCGCTCGGCCGCCGGGATCGCCGCCTGGGCGGAGAGCAGCGTCTCCCGGATCCCGAGCGGGGCGGCGACGTTGGCGATCCGCTCGGCCAGCCAGATCGCCCGCTCCAGCTCCTGGCCGGGCTCGACGACCTCCTGCACGAGCCCCATCCGGTGGGCCTCGGCGGCGTCGAACTCGTCGCCGGTCAGCAGCCAGCGCATCGCGTTGCCCCAGCCGGCCTCGCGCGGCATCCGCAGCGTCGCGCCGCAGAAGGGGTAGATGCCGCGCTGGACCTCGAGCTGCTTGAAGCGCGTGTTCGACGCGGCGACGCGGACGTCGGAGGCGAGCATCAGCTCGATCCCGATCGTCAGGCACCAGCCCTGCACGGCGCAGACGAGCGGCGTCGTGTAGGGCTCGCCGTCGAGCCGCCACGGCTGCCGACCGCCCGCGGGGGTCGAGAGCGAGCCCTCCGCCTGCAGCTTCGGCGAGACGTTCCCGAGGTCGAGGCCGGCCGTGAAATGGTCGCCGTGGGCGAACAGGACGCCGCAGCGCAGCTCCGGGTCGTCCTCCAGCGTCCCGACCGCGAGCGCCAGCTCGTCGAGCATCTCCAGGGTGAAGGCGTTGCGCTTGTCCGCGCGGTTCAGGCCGATCAGCAGGACGTGGCCGCGGCGTTCGGTGGTGATCGTCGTCTCGCTCATCGCTGCTCCCCTGGAGGTGGACTAGGACGGCGATCCTAGTTGGTAGCTTTCGCCGCGTGAGCAGCTTGCCCCCGACCGCCGCCGCGCCGCGCGGCTTCGACGACGCCACCGCCATACGCAAGACCGGCGAGGGCCGCTACGTCGCCGACGTCGACCTCGGCTGGGCCGCGCCGACGGCCGCCAACGGCGGCTACCTCGCCGCGATCGTCGTGCGCGCGATCCTCGCCCACGCCGACCCGGCCGGCGCGCTGCGGCTGCGCTCGCTGACGCTCCACTACCTCCGCCCCGTCGGCGCCGGCGAGCTGGCGCTGGAGGTCGAGACGGTCCGCGCCGGCCGCCGCATCACGAGCGTGCGCGTCGTCTGC
>JAEXXR010000561.1 GCA_023405705.1 Actinomycetes bacterium | reverse complement strand
ACGGGGACCCCGGCTCAGCCCGCGCCGAGAGGGGTCCCGAGATCGGTCGCGGGCGGCGCGAGCGGCGATCTCGCCTCCAGGTAGCGCCACAGCGCGTCGCCGCCGTTGTAGGCGCTGCGGTCCTGCGCGCGGGCGCCGAACAGCGCGGTGACGCCGGGCGTCGCGTTCTTCGCGAAGAAGTTGTTCGCGAGCGTCGCGACGCGGTACGAGCGTCTCGGCCGCAGCGGCCGGCCGTCGATCCGCACGTCGGCCGGGTCGACCCGCTCGCCGACGGGCTTCGACGTGTCGTAGCGGTAGGAGACGTTGCCGGAGACCGCCATGTTGCGGTATCTCGCCGTGCCGTCCGCCGCGATCTGCCACTGGCTCTCCAGCAGCGCGTCGACCTCGGCGCCGGTGACCGTGCCGCGCACGATCCCGATGCCGATGCCGCTGTCGTAGACGGTCCCGACCGCGACCTCGCCGAACAGCACGCGCCCGTCGGCGTCGGCCGCGTTGGCCGGGTCGGCCGCGAAGCGGATGTCGCGTCTGAGGATGCTCGGCATCGCGACCGCCAGGTCGGCGCGGCCGTCCTCGTTGGCCGCCCACAGGAAGGCGTCGGCGGCGACGTTGGGGAGCGTCGCCTCGGCGCCGTCGCCGGGGGCGCGCAGCAGGTCGCCGGTCACCGTCGCGACGGGCGTGCCGGCACGCGCCGGCAGGCGGCCGCGCCAGTGGTCGGCGATCCGCTGCGCCTCGGCGTGGCGCGGCACGTCCTGCGTGTTGGGATGCAGGAGCGAGCGCGTTCTGTCGCGCAGCACCTCGCCGTTGCGCGGATCGAGCTGCAGGGTGATCTCGCTGATCAGCGAGCCGTGGTTGCCGGCTTCGACGATCGGCCGCGGGGCGCCCGCCGGGTCCGGAAGCGTGCAGTTGACCGTCGCGTGCCAGTGGCCGGTGACGATCGCGTCGACGTCGGCGCTGATGCGCGGGTTGAGGTCGTCGACGACCGGCCCGAACGGCGCGTCGCAGTCGTCGTAGCCGGCGCCCGATCTCTGCGAGAAGCCCTCGTGGATGACGGCGACGATCGCGCGCACGCCGAGGCCGCGCAGCAGCTTCACGGAGGCGTTGATCGCCTTCGCCTCGTCGATCGCCCGAACACCGCGCGGCGTGTACGACATCTGCTCCTCGGAGAAGAGCCGCGTCGTCGCGTGCACGAAGCCGACCGGCAGGCGGCCGCCGCGGCCGTCGGAGACCCAGCGGACGTGGAACGGCCGCTGCACCGGCAGGCCGAACGGCCCGCCGACGAGGTTCGCCGAGTAGTAGCGGAAGTCAGCGCCGGCGTATCTGGCGCCGGTCGAGTCGGGGAAGCAGAGGTCGTCGTCGGGACGGCCCTCGCACGTGCCCTGCTCGATGTGCCGCAGGAACGGCAGCCCGCGGTCCATCTCGTGGTTGCCGACCGTCGAGAACTCGAGCCCGAGCGCGTTGAGGTACTCGATCGTCGGTTCGTTCCAGAAGAACTCGGTCTCGTCGGGCCAACCGGAGAAGTCGTCGCCGGCCGAGAAGAGGATCGAGTTCCGCTGCCCGTCGGCGAGCCGCTCGAGGTGCGTGGCGAGGTACGCGCCGCCGCCGACCGTCTGGCGCGGCTCGCCTGCCCGCGCGCCCGGCACGGTCATCGTGTGGTCGCCGAAGTAGCCGTGCAGGTCGGTGATCGACAGCAGCTGCACGGGCACGGGGTCCCGCGTCGCGGAGCCGCCTGCGCCACCGCCCTGCGCGGCGGCGGCAGGCGCGATCGAGGCCAGTGCCACGGCGGCGACCGCCGCGGCCCGTCGGAGGAGCTGTGGTGGGTGCATGCCTGCCACCTTCCCACGCTGGTGCTCAAAGATGCAAGAAATACGGGGGAAATGTGCAGATTCGCTCACGCGAGCGAGAGGCGCGCCTCCTGCCGGCTCAGCCCACGGGCAGACGCACGTCCGCGTCTCACGAGCGCAACCGCGCCAAACTCTGGCACGAGTGGGCGAATCTCCGGCTCCGTCATCGGAACGCCGCCGCCGGACGCACACGGGAAAGCGGTGCCTCGCGACCGCGAGGGCGATCCCCCATGCCCGCCGGCGCCGGCGCGCGAGCAACCCGCCGGGAGGCCCTCCGACCGCTCAAGAGCCCCCGCCGGGGACCGACTGAGTCGACCGCGCACCACGTTTCTTGAGCCGCGTGAATTCAGGCTGACAAACCCGTGAATTCAGAGCGTGAGGCGCGCGGCCGGACTGACATAGTCCGGCCATGCGTACACCCCCCTTGCGCGCTGCGGCGCGCGGGGCGCGCCGCCTTGGCTTGCCCCTCCTCACCATCGTCCCGGCGGCGCTCGCGCTGAATGCGGGAACCGCCTCCGCCGCCCCCGTCACCAGATATCTGACGGTGAGCGGCTGCAGCAACCAGTTCGTCGTGCCGGCCGGCGTGAGCAGAATGGACGTCACGATCGTCGGCGACGCCGGCGACGGCGGCAACGGCGGCCTCGGCGCGGCGATCTCCGGCACGATCACCGTCACGCCCGGCCAGACGCTCTATGGCTGCGTCAGCGAGGGCGGTGCCGCCGGCGGCAGCGGCCCGTTCGGCGACGGCTACCGGGGCGGCGGCTACGGCCTGCTGAGCCGGTTCCCCGACCTCAGCAGCCCGTTCGCGATCGCGGGCGGCGG
>JAEXXR010000424.1 GCA_023405705.1 Actinomycetes bacterium | reverse complement strand
GGGCGAGCTGGTGGATGTTGAGGGCGGAGGTGTCGACGATGATGTCGCTCGCCTCCCGGATCTCGCGCAGCCGGGTGCGCTCGGCCGAGATGCCGTCGAGGATGGTTCCGTCGCCCTGCAGCGGGTGCGGCCGGCGCACCTGCTCGAACCGGCGCACCAGCACCGTGTCCGACGCCTCCAGGAACAGCACGCGCACCTTGGTGCCCTCGCGCAGGCTCTGGATCATCTCGCGCAGGTCGGAGAAGAAGTTGCGCCCGCGCACGTCGACGACCGCGGCGATCCGCGGGAGGCCGGACTCGGCCCGGTTCGCGAGCTCGATCAGCGGCCGGAGCATCTGCGGCGGGAGGTTGTCGACGACGTACCAGTCGAGATCCTCCAGGGCGTTCGCGGCCGTCGTGCGGCCCGCCCCCGACATGCCCGTGACGATGAGGACCTCGCCGGCCGGCTGGTCGTCTGCCACGTTCCCTCCCCAGATCGGTCGGCTCCCCGACCATCGGCACCCTGGCCGACGCGGACGGGCCGAACCGGCCCGCGACTCCCAGCCTAGCGACCGGAGGATGACTCCCGGTCGGCCAGCCGCTGGGCGATCGCCGCCGCCAGTTTGGGTCCGATGCCGGGGAGCTCCGTCATCTCCTCCGCCGACGCCTGGCTCAGCGCGGCGACGGAGCCGAAGTGGCGCAGCAGCGCCTTGATGCGCGCCTGTCCGAGGCCGGGCACCTCGCCGAGCACGGTGGTGATGTCGCGCCGGCGGCGCTTGCGCTGGTGCGTGATCGCGAACCGGTGGGCCTCGTCGCGCAGCCGTTGCAGCAGGTACAGGGCCTCCGAGGTGCGCGGCAGGATGACGGGGTACTCCTCCCCCGGCAGCCAGATCTCTTCGAGTCGCTTCGCGATGCCGCACAGCGCGATCTCGGTGTGCCCGGCATCTTCGAGGGCACGGGCGGCCGCCGCGACCTGCGGCGCGCCGCCGTCGACGACGAGCAGCTGCGGGCGGTAGGCGAACCGGGGGCGCTTGCGTTCGATGACGACGGGCGCGTCCGGATCGCCGGACCCGGCAGAGGCGGATGCCGCGGCATCCGGCGCCGCCTCGCTGTCGGCGGCGGCGTCGTCGCGGTCGACGTGCGCCAGGCGACGGGTCAGCACCTGGTAGAGCGAGTCGGTGTCGTCGGTGGTCTCGCTGACGCCGAACGAGCGGTACTGGTCCTTGCGCGGCAGGCCGTCTTCGAACACCACCATCGAGGCGACGACGTTGGTGCCCGACAGGTGCGACACGTCGTAGCACTCGATCCGCAGCGGCGCCTCGGCGAGCCCCAGCGCGACCTGCAGGTCGGTGAGGGCCTTCGTGCGTGCCGTGTAGTCGGACGTGCGGCGGGTCTTGTGCAGCAGCAGCGCCTGCTGCGCGTTGAGGGTCGCGGTGCGCATGAGGTCGGCCTTGCGCCCGCGCTGAGCCACCTGGATCGACACCCGCTTGCCCCGGCGCTCCTGGAGCCACTGCTCCAGATCGGCGGCATCGTCGGGCAGCGACGGGACCAGCACCTGCCGCGGGATCTCACCGGGACCGGCCGGTCCGTAGGTGCGCTGGAGCACCTGGTCGACGAGGTCGGGGCCGGAGATGTCGAGCTCCTTGTCGATCGTGGTGGCCCTCACGCCGCGCACGCGTCCGCCGCGCACCACGAAGTGCTGAACCGCGGCGGAGAGCTCGTCTTCCGCGATGCCGAACAGGTCGGCATCCGTGTCTTCGGCGAGCACGAGCGAACTGCGGCTGAGGACCGCGTCGATCGCCTGCAGCCGGTCGCGGTACAGCGCCGCCGACTCGTAGTCCATCGCGGCGGACGCCTCGCGCATGCGCCGCGTGAGGTCGCGGGTGAAGCGCTGGTCACCGCCCGACATGAACGCGACGAAGTCGTCGACGATCGCCCGGTGCTCCTCGATCGTGACCTTCATGGAGCAAGGGCCGCCGCAGCGGCCGATCTGCCCCGGGAAGCAGGGGCGCCCCGAGGCCATCGCCTTCTTGTACGACGAGTCCGAGCACGTCCGGATCGGGAAGACCTTGATCATCAGGTCGATCGTGTCGTGCACGGCCCACACCTTGGGATAGGGCCCGAAGTAGCGCGCACCGGGGATGCGGCGGTTGCGGGTCACGATGACGCGCGGCGCCTCGTCGGCGAGCGTGATGGCCATGTACGGGTAGGACTTGTCGTCCTTGTACCGCACGTTGTACGGCGGATCGAACTCCTTGATCCACATGTACTCCAGCTGCAGCGAGTCGACGTCCGTCGGGACGACCGTCCACTCCACCGACGACGCCGAGGTGACCATGCGCCGCGTCCGCTCGTGGAGCGTGTGCAGCGGCGCGAAGTAGTTCGACAGCCGCGCGCGGAGGTTCTTCGCCTTGCCGACGTAGAGCACCCGCCCGTCCGCGTCGCGGAACCGGTACACGCCCGGCTGGGTGGGGATCTCGCCCGGTCTCGGCTTGTACGGCAGGGCTGCGGCCATCAGCCCGCCTTGCGCTCGGGCTCGCGCTCCTCGCCGCGTCCGGCGAGGGACCTGCCCTCCAGGACCTCGGCGAGGAACGCGCCGGTGTGGCTGCCCTCGGCCCGGGCGACCTGCTCGGGCGTGCCCGTCGCGACGATCCGGCCACCGCCGGAGCCGCCCTCGGGCCCGAGGTCGATGATCCAGTCGGCCGACTTGATGACGTCGAGGTTGTGCTCGATCACGATGACGGTGTTGCCCTTGTCGACGAGCCCATTCAGCACCTGCAGCAGACGCGAGACGTCCTCGAAGTGCAGTCCGGTCGTGGGCTCGTCCAGCACGTAGACGCTCCGGCCGTTCGACCGCCGCTGCAACTCGGTCGCGAGCTTGACGCGCTGCGCCTCGCCGCCGGAGAGCGTCGTGGCGGACTGCCCGAGCCGCACGTAGCCGAGGCCGACGTCGACGAGGGTCTGCAGGTAGCGGTGGATCGCCTGGATCGGCTCGAAGAACTCCGCCGCCTCTGCGATCGGCATCTCGAGCACTTCGGCGATGTTCTTGCCCTTGTAATGGACGCTCAGGGTGTCGCGGTTGTAGCGCTTGCCGTGGCAGACCTCGCAGTCGACGTACACGTCGGGCAGGAAGTTCATCTCGATCTTGATCGTGCCGTCGCCGGAGCACGCCTCGCAGCGTCCTCCCTTGACGTTGAAGCTGAACCGTCCCGGCTGATAGCCGCGCGTCTTCGCCTCGATCGTCTCGCTGAAGAGGGTGCGGATGCGGTCGAAGACGCCGGTGTAGGTCGCCGGGTTCGACCGGGGCGTGCGCCCGATCGGTGCCTGATCGACGTGGACGACCTTGTCGAGGTTGTCGAGGCCGGTCACGCGGGTGTGCTTGCCGGCGACACGGCGGGCGCCGTTGAGCTTCGTGGCGAGGACTTCGTACAGGATGCCGTTGACGAGCGACGACTTGCCTGAGCCGCTCACCCCCGTGACCGCCGTCAGGACGCCGAGCGGGAACTCCGCCGTCACGTTCTGCAGGTTGTTCTCACGGGCGCCGACCACCGTCAGCATCCGCTTGCGATCGATCTTGCGGCGCTTGGCGGGCGTCGGGATCGAACGGCGTCCGCTCAGGTACGCGCCGGTCAGCGACCTATCCTCCTCCAGCAGCGACGACAGCGGTCCGGAGTGGACCACCTCGCCGCCGTCGACGCCGGCGCGGGGGCCGATGTCGACGATCCAGTCCGACGCGTGCACGGTCTCTTCGTCGTGCTCGACGACGATGAGCGTGTTGCCGAGATCCTTCAGGCGCACGAGCGTCTCGATGAGGCGCCGGTTGTCGCGCTGGTGCAGGCCGATCGACGGCTCGTCGAGCACGTACAGCACGCCGGTCAGACCCGATCCGATCTGGGTGGCGAGCCGGATGCGCTGCGCTTCGCCACCGGAGAGGGTGCCCGCCGCCCGGCCGAGGCTCAGATAGTTCAGCCCGACCTGGATGAGGAAGTCGAGGCGCGCGCGGATCTCGCGCAGCACGGCGGCGGCGATCTTCGCCTCGCGGTCGGTGAGCTGAAGCTCCGCGAAGTACGCCTGCGCCTCGCCGAGGCTCAGCCGCGACGCGTCGGCGATCGAGTGCCCGTGCACGAGCACCGCGAGCACTTCGGGCTTCAGCCGGTCACCGTTGCAGACGGGGCAGGGCACCTCGCGCAGGTACTCCGCCCAGCGCTGGCGCTGGGTGTCGGACTCAGCCTGCGTGTACTGGCGCTCGATGTAGGGCACGACGCCCTCGAAGCCGGACGAGTAGCGCATCTCGCGGCCGTACCGGTTGCGCCATTTCACGGTGACCTTGTAGTTCTCGCCGCGGAGCACGGCCTCTTTGACCTCGTCGGGCAGCTGTCGCCACGGCGTGTCCAGCGAGAAGTCCAGGTCGTCGGCGAGACCGACGAGCAGGCGCTCGTAGTACTGGTACAGGCCCTTGCCCTGCGTCGTCCACGGGATGATGACACCCTCGTTGATCGAGAGGTCCTCGTCGCCGAGCATGAGCTCGACGTCGACCGACATGCGCGTGCCCAGGCCCGAGCAGGCCGGGCACGCACCGAACGGCGCGTTGAACGAGAAGGTGCGCGGCTCGATCTCCGTCAGCTGCAGCGGATGCCCGTTGGGGCACGAGAGCTTCTCGCTGAAGCTCTGCCACGCGGCATCCCCCTCTTCGTCGACGTAGTTGACCTGCATGATGCCGCCGGCCAGGCCCAGCGCCGTCTCGACGGAGTCGGTGATGCGACCGAGGATGTCGGGGGCGGCGACGAGCCGGTCGACGACGACGGCGATGTCGTGCTTGTAGCTCTTCTTCAGCGTGGGCGGCTCGGCGAGCTGGATGAGGTCGCCGTCGACGACGGCGCGTGCGTACCCCTTCGCGGAGAGCTCCTTGAAGAGGTCGACGAACTCGCCCTTCTTCTGCGTGACGACGGGCGCGACGATCTGGTAGCGCGTGCGCTCCGGCAGCTCCATCAGCTGGTCGGCGATCTGCTGCACCGTCTGACGTTGGATCTGCGCGCCGCACTCGGGGCAGTGCGGCACGCCGATGCGCGCCCAGAGCAGGCGCATGTAGTCGTGTATCTCGGTGATCGTGCCGACGGTCGAGCGCGGGTTGCGGTTGGTCGACTTCTGGTCGATGCTCACCGCCGGCGACAGTCCCTCGATGAAGTCGACGTCGGGCCGGTCGACCTGCCCCAGGAATTGGCGTGCGTAGGCGCTCAGCGACTCGACGTAGCGGCGCTGACCCTCGGCGAAGATCGTGTCGAACGCGAGACTCGACTTACCCGATCCGGACAGGCCGGTGAAGACCACGAGGGAGTCGCGCGGGATGTCCAGATCCACGTTCTTGAGGTTGTGGACGCGGGCTCCGCGGACGCTGAGCTTCGACGAGGCGACGGGGACGATAGGCACCCGACAAGTTTAGGTGGGGCCTCCGACACCGGGGCCGGCTCAGGGCGTCGCAGCGGTTCCGGCGTGCGCTCTGCGCGAACTCGCACCGGTCGCGACCGGGTCTCCCGCGGCCGGCGCCCGGCGCCCTGCGAAGGGAGCGAGGGCGTCGCGGAGGGCGGCGAGCTCGCCGGCATCCACCCCGACACGAGCCATGATCTGCTCCGGCACGCCCAGCGCGCGTTCGCGCAGGGCGCGGCCGGCCGCCGTGATCGTGATGTCGAGCTGCCGTTCGTCGTCGGCGTTGCGCGCGCGGGAGACGAGCCCCTGCGCCTCCAGGCGCTTCACCAGCGGGGAGAGCGTCGCCGACTCCATCGCCAGCTCCCCCGCGAGGTTCGCGAGCGAGCGCGGGGCGCGCTCCCACAGCGCCAGCATGACGAGGTACTGCGGGTGCGTGAGCCCGAGCGGCTCGAGCACCGGGCGATAGATCGAGACGACGTTGCGGGCCGCGGTGACCAGGGCGAAGCAGAGCTGGTTGTCGAGCTTCAACAGGTCATCGCGGGGGTCCATGTCAGCACTCTACCCGGTTTTGTTAGTACACTAATGATCATGACACGAAACGATCCGGAACGCCCGCCGCTGCGCGAGCGCGTGCGGGCGGCCGGTGGGTGGTACGCCTACTGGAACAGTCGGCTGATCCGCCTCGCCGGTCCCGCATCAGTGGGTCCGTTCGACACCGAGCCCGAACCCGTGCGCACCGAGCGCGCCTGCCCGCTGTGCGGCCACCCGATGTCAGCGCACACGTTCGACCGCAGCGGCCCCAAGCCGCTCATGCACTGCCCGTCCTGACGCGTCGCCGCGCCGCGTTCGCGCGTCAGCGCAGGCGCGTCGAGCCGTCGCTGCCGAGCGTCCAGCCGGGGTTGACCGCGACCTCCCACGCGTGCCCGTCCGGGTCGAGGAACACGCCCGAGTACCCGCCCCAGTCGGTGGCGGCGGCGGCCCTGCCGAGCGTCTCGATGGAACGATGCCGACCGATGGAGGTCGGCGACGCCCAGCGTCACGAGGCTCACTCGCTGCTCCATCGGCATCCTCACGCGTGTCCGGCGCGCTCCATGGCGCGCAACTCCTTCTTCAGGTCCTGCACCTCGTCGCGCAGGCGGCCCGCCAGCTCGAACTTCAGCTCCGACGCGGCGGCGAGCATCTGGGCGGTGAGATCCTCGATCGTCGCCTCCAGCTGCATGGCCCCCTCGGCGGCGATACCCTCGCGGCGCAGCTGCGGCGTCGGCGACTTGCCCTTGCCCGACTTGTTCTTCGCCGTGGCACGACCGCCCAGCAACTCCTGCGTGTCGGACGCCTCGCGGGCGAGCACGTCGGTGATGTCGGCGATCTTCTTGCGCAGCGGCTGCGGGTCGATGCCGTGCTCGGTGTTGTAGGCGATCTGCTTCTCGCGCCGCCGCTCGGTCTCGTCGATGGCCGACCGCATCGAGTCGGTCATGTTGTCGGCGTACATGTGCACCTCGCCCGAGACGTTGCGCGCCGCGCGACCGATCGTCTGGATGAGCGAGGTGCCGCTGCGGAGGAACCCCTCCTTATCGGCGTCGAGGATCGCCACGAGCGACACCTCGGGCAGGTCGAGGCCCTCGCGCAGCAGGTTGATGCCGACCAGCACGTCGTAGACGCCCTGGCGCAGTTCGGTGAGCAGCTCGACGCGCCGCAGCGTGTCGACGTCGGAGTGCAGATACCGCACCCGGACGCCGTGCTCGCCGAGGAAGTCGGTGAGCTCCTCCGCCATCTTCTTCGTCAGCGTCGTGACGAGTACGCGCTCGTCCCGCTCGACGCGCACGCGGATCTCCTCGAGCAGATCGTCAATCTGTCCCTTCGACGGCTTCACGATGATCTGCGGGTCGACGAGGCCGGTCGGGCGGATGATCTGCTCCACGACCCCGTCGGCGATGCCCATCTCGTATCGGCCGGGTGTCGCCGACAGGTACACGGTCTGGCCGATGCGGTTCTTGAACTCGTCGAAGCGCAGCGGGCGGTTGTCCAGCGCGCTGGGCAACCGGAAGCCGTGATCGACGAGCGTGCGCTTGCGCGAGGCATCCCCCTCGTACATCGCGCCGATCTGCGGCACCGTGACGTGCGACTCGTCGATGACGAGCAGGAAGTCGTCGGGGAAGAAGTCCAGCAGCGTGTGCGGCGGCTCGCCCGCCGGGCGGCCCGCCCGGTGACGCGAGTAGTTCTCGATGCCGGAGCAGAAGCCGAGCTGCTGCAGCATCTCGAGGTCGAACGTCGTGCGCATGCGCAGCCGCTGCGCCTCGAGCAGCTTGCCCTGCCCCTCGAGCTCCTTCAGCCGCTCGCCGAGCTCATGCTCGATCGTGCCGATCGCCCGCTGGACCGTGTCGGTGCCGGCGACGTAGTGGGATGCCGGGAAGATCGGCACGCTGTCGAGTCGCTGCACGACATCGCCGGTGAGCGGATGCAGCATGTACAGCGCCTCGATCTCGTCGCCGAACAGCTCGATGCGCACGGCGTACTCCTCGTACACCGGGATGATCTCGATCGTGTCGCCGCGCACGCGGAAGTTGCCGC
>JAEXXR010000422.1 GCA_023405705.1 Actinomycetes bacterium | reverse complement strand
TCGCCGCCCGGTCGATCGCCGGCGAACGGCAGCTCCCCGGGCGGGCGCAGCAGCAGCCAGGCGCCGTCGTCCCGCCGCTCCACGAGGCCGTCGGCAGCGAGCTGCTTGAGCGCGAGGCTGACGGTCGGGCGCTTGGCGCCGAGCATCGTGCCGAGCGTCTCGTGCGTCAGCCTGAGCGGCAGCACGACGCCGTGGCTGCCGACGCGACCCCACCGCTCGGCGAGGAACCACAGCAGCGTCTCGATCCGGTCCTCGACGCGCGCCAGCGAGGAGATCGCGCCGTAGGTGCCGAGACGCAGCGACTGGATCGAAGCGCGCCCGAGCAGCGCCGAGAGCAGCTCCGGCCAGCGCAGCGCCCGCTGCATCAGCCCTTCGTCGAGCAGTGCGACGGTCGTTCTCTCCAGCGCCGTCCAGCTGATCGCGACCGGCACCAGACGCGCGTCAGGCACGCTGTCGGGGATCTCCATCAGATCGCCGGGGCCGAGCAGCTGCATCGTCATCGTCTCGCCGAGCCGCATCGAGCGGCCGACGAGCCCGTCGAGCAGGACGAGGCCGTGGGCGGTGCGGTTGCGCAGCGCCGGTGCTTCCTCGACGCGGACGCCGGGAGGGAACGTGATGGCACGTGCGCGCAGAGCCGTGCGGGCCGATGCACGCCGCCCAGGGGCGATCCGCTCCGCGAGGTCGGCGTCCTCGTCGAGGAGGTGGACGATCCGCTCCTCTGCTGGTGCTGCTCCTGCGCTCACCCGGCTCCAGTCGGCTCCCGGGTTCAGTACCCGGAAGCCGACGATGCCACCCGCGCGATCGGGTCTCGACCGTCAGAAGGTGCGACGGAACTTGACCCTCGCGGTCGAGGTCGCGCAGTCGTTGAACCCGTCCCTGCCGAGCTTGCTGCAGGTCCCGCGTCTGCTCTTGAAGACGATCGTGCGCGTCTGGCCGATCTTCAGCCGCAGCAGCTGGCGCGTGCCCGTCATCGCCCACATCTGACCGAATCTCGGGTAGATCGGGCCGTTGGAGGCCGGCCATCTGAGCTGCGGACAGCGGTTGAGCGTGTCGTCGAAGTCGATGCTGGGCTCGAACGCGATCGCCTTCGCGTTCGCCGTCAGGTACGGGTTCGCCAAGCCTGTCTTCGGACAGCCCTGCGTGACGGTTCTGTCCGGGACCGTCGGCGCGCACGGGCCGTACTCGCCTCTTCCACATGGCGTGCATCCCTCTTCGGGAGCGATGTGACCGACGTATCTGATCGTGCGCTCGATCGGGGCGCGCATGTCGCGCGAGCCCGAGTGGCCGGTGACCTTGCCGCCGTAGCCCTCGTCGAGCTTCAGCAGCCCGGTGTACGCCGGCACCGTGATTCTGATCGTGCCGCCGCCGGTCGCCCACGACTCGCAGTTGTCGGGGTGCTCCTCGTCGATCTCGGTCCACTCGTACTTCTGCTCGAGCGACTGGACGCGGTAGGCGAAGTTGCGCGGGAGCGTGTCGGCGAGCGCGGCGGCCGCCGGCGCCGCCAGCAGCAGCGCCACGGCGAGCACGGCCGCGCGGATGATCGTTCTGTGCATGACCGACGAGGATCGACCCGTCAGGGAGGTCGCGACAACGCGGGAAAGCCCGCGGGGAGACCGCGGCCGGTTGAGCGGCCGATGCGTGGGTAACGGACCGGTGCACCGCTTCTGCACTGCTCCCGGAAGGAGGACGCGATGGCGACCAAGACCGCCCGCGAGATCATGTCCGACGACTGCACCTGCATCGGCGAGAACGACTCGGTGCTCGACGCAGCCAGACGGCTGGCCGAGCTCGACGTCGGCTCGATGCCGATCTGCGGCGAGGACGACCGCCTCAAGGGGATGATCACCGACCGCGACATCGTCGTGAAGGTGCTCGCCGCCGGCAAGGACCCCGCGACGACGCGCGCCGGCGAGCTCGGTCAGGGCGACGGCGAGACCGTCACGATCGGCGCCGACGACTCGGTCGACGAGGCGCTCCACACGATGGCCAGATACCAGGTGCGGCGCCTGCCCGTGATCGACGAGAGACGGCTCGTCGGGATCGTCGCGCAGGCCGACGTGGCCCGCAACATCTCCGAGGACAGAGTCGGCGAGCTGGTCGAGGCGATCTCCCGGTGACCGGCATCGGCCCGGCCGCCGGACGCGGGTCCGCCCGCGTCCGGCCGGCCACGGCGGGCCGGACGGGGGAGGCGGCCCGATGAGAGCGACGCTGCTCAACTGCACGCTGAAGCGCTCCCCGGAGGAGTCGAACACCGAGCTGCTGCTGGCGGTCGTGCGCGACGAGCTGGAGCGCGAGGGGACGCAGACGAGAACCTTCCGCGTCGTCGACGAGCACGTCCTGGAGGGCGTCTCCTCCGAGCCGCAGGGCGAGGGCGACGGCTGGCCCGCGATCCGCGCCGAGATCGTCGGCTCCGAGATCCTCGTGGTCGCGACGCCGACCTGGCTCGGCCAGCCTTCCAGCGTCGCCAAGAAGGCGCTGGAGCGGATGGACGCGCTGATCTCCGAGACCGGCGACGACGACCGGCCGATCGCCTACGACCGCGTCGCCGGCTTCGTCGTCACCGGCAACGAGGACGGCGCCCACCACGTGATCGCCGAGCTGGCGCAGGCGGTCGTCGACATCGGCTTCACCGTCCCCGGCCAGGCGTGGACCTACTGGAACATGGGGCCCGGCCCCGGCCCGTCGATCAGCGAGACCGACCACGGCCGCGAGTGGTCGCGCAGAACCGGCGTGACCGCCGCGCAGAACCTGCTGCGGACGGCGCGGGCGCTGAGACGGTAGACGGCGCCGGCGCGGGTCTCCCACCCCTGCGCGGGCCGGCCGGTCGGCGCGCCGGCGGCGCTGTTTGGCCGCATCGGCCGTGGGTACCTCGCGGCCATGGAAGGCGGAATCGCAATTCTCCTGCTGGTGATCGTGCTCGTCGTCGGGGGCGCGATCGCCCTCGTCGTCTACCTGACCGGCGGCTCGCTGCTGGCGCGCGGGAAGGACTCGATCGAGGACCAGCCCGAGCCGGTCGAGCGCCGGCACATCGCGCCCGACAGCGTGATCGGCGGCGACGACGACGCGGCCAAGCGGGCCGCGCGCCAGGCCGAGCGCGACGCGCGCCGCAGCCGCCGGCACGGCACGGTTTGAAGACGCGCGACGCGGACACCTGAGCGCTTCGGTCCCGAACCAGAGGAGGACTCAGGATGATCCTGCGCATCGACCTGCTGCAGACCGAGCTGCCGCCGCCGTCGGATCCCGACCCGGATGGCGCCGCCGCCGTGCAGGAGCTGCTGGGCGGCAAGTTCGGCGAGATGTCGACGTTCATGAACTACACGTACCAGTCGTTCAACTTCCGTTCGCGGCAGGGTGCGCGCCCGTTCTACGACCTCGTCGCGAGCATCGCGGCGGAGGAGTTCGGGCACATCGAGCTGGTCTCGGCGGCGATCAACACGATGCTGACCGGCGTCGCCGACGAGGGCCTGCTCGCCGGCAGCCTCGGCGCCAGAATCAGAAGAAGAGTGACGAGAAGCCTCGGCACGCCGCTGGAGGGCGTCAAGAGCGCCCGCAACACGCAGCACTACCTCGCGCCCGGCGGTGCCGGCGCGATGGTGCAGGACTCGATGGGCAAGCCGTGGAACGGCGACTACGTCCACTCCTCCGGCGACCTGATCGAGGACCTGACGCACAACTTCTTCCTCGAGACGGGCGCCCGCAGCGGCAAGCTGCGCGTCTACGAGATGTGCGACCACCCGGCGGCGCGCGCGCTGACCGGATACCTGCTCGTGCGCGGCGGCGTCCATCAGGTCGCCTACGCCCGCGCGCTGGAGAAGCTGACCGGCGCCGACCTGACGAGACTGTTCCCGACGCCGCGGATCGCGACCGAGAAGATCCCGGAGTGCAGACCGCACCTCGACCGCGGCGAGCACCTGAAGCTCTACCGCTTCTCGCCCGCCGACTTCAACGAGGTCAGAGCGGTCTTCAACGGCCCGCACCCGGAGACCGGCGAGGAGCTGATCGTCCCGGAGGAGCCGTCGCCCGCGGGCGCGCCGGCGGTCGACCTGCCGCCGCAGCCGGGCGTCTTCGCGCCCGGCCCGGAGCCGGAGGAGATCGCCGAGATCGCGCAGAGACTGCGCAGAGCGGCGGGGCTGCCGAGAAGACCGACGGGCAGGGTCGCGTGACCCCGGCGCGCACCGGCCGGGTCGCCGACCCGTGGGGCGAGCGCACGCCCTACGCGGCCGGCGAGCCGTGGCCGGTGCGCGTCGACCTGCACCTCGCCGACGGAGTGGAGGAGGCGACGGTCGACCGCTGGGTCCCCGCCGCCTCGATCCTCCACTCCAACGGCGACGGGCAGGAGATCGCGGTCAAGGACGGGCGGATCGTCGGCGTGCGCGGCGCGGCACGCGACCGCGTCAATCACGGCCGCCTCGGCCCGAAGGACCTCTACGGCTGGCAGGCGAACGCCGCGCCGGACCGGCTGACGCGCCCGCTCGTGCGTGATTGGGCGCCTGGCGGCGGCGACGCGGGCGGCAGCGACACGTCAGGCCCGGCCGACGAGGCGCGCGGCTTCCGCGCCTGCGGCTGGGACGAGGCGATGGAGACGATCGTCGCGCGCACCAGAACGCTGATGGCCGAGCCCGGCGGCGCGCAGAAGATCGCCTTCTACACCTCCGGCCAGCTGTTCCTGGAGGAGTACTACACGCTCGCCGTGATCGGGAAGGCCGGCCTCGGCACGCCGCACATGGACGGCAACACCCGCCTCTGCACCGCGACCGCCGCCGCCTCGCTCAGAGCGAGCTTCGGCACCGACGGCCAGCCGGCCTCCTACAGCGACGTCGACCACTGCGACGCGCTCGCGCTGTGGGGCCACAACGTCGCCGCCACCCAGGCCGTCTTGTGGATGCGGATGCTCGACCGGCTCCATGGACCGGACCCGCCGCGGCTCCTCTGCGTCGATCCGCGCGTGACGCCGGTCGCCCGCGCCGCCGAGCTCCACCTCGCGCCGCGCCCCGGCACTAACCTCGCGCTGATGAACGGCCTGCTGCGCGAGGTGATCGCGCGCAGCTGGATCGACGAGGCGTGGATCGACCGTCACACGCTCGGCTTCGAGCGGCTGGTCGCGACCGTCGCGCCGTGCACCCCGGCGCGGACCGCCGAGATCTGCGACGTCGCCGCCCGCGACGTCGAGGCCGCCGCCGAGCTGGCCGGCACGAGCGAGCGGCTGCTGTCGACCGTCCTGCAGGGCTTCTACCAGTCGCATCAGGCGACGGCCGCGGCATGCGCGGTCAACGACCTCCACCTGCTGCGCGGGATGATCGGCAGACCGGGCGCCGGCGTCTGCCAGATGAACGGCCAGCCGACCGCGCAGAACACGCGCGAGACCGGCGCCGACGGCGACATGCCCGGCATGCGCAACTGGGAGAACGAGGACCACATCCGCGAGCTGGCGGAGATCTGGAACGTCGAGGCAGCCCGCATCCCGCACGACAGACCGCCGACGCATGCGATGGAGATCTGGCGCCGCGCGGAGGCCGGCGAGGTCGAGCTGCTGTGGATCAGCGCGACCAACCCGGCCGTCTCGCTGCCCGACCTCGGCCGCATCCGCGAGATCCTGCGGCGGCCCGGGCTGTTCGTCGTCGTGCAGGACCTCTTCCTGACCGAGACCGCGCTGCTCGCCGACGTCGTCCTGCCGGCCGCGACCTGGGGCGAGAGAAGGACGGCGCCTTCACGAACGCCGACCGCACGGTCCACTACAGCGGCAAGGCGGTCGACCCGCCCGGCGAGGCGCGCGCCGACCTGGCGATCTTCCTCGACTACGCCCGCCGGCTCGACCTGCGCGACCGCGACGGCGGGCCGCTCGTGACGTGGGACGACGCGGAGGGCGCGTTCGAGGCGTGGAAGGCCTGCTCGCGCGGGCGGCCGTGCGACTACACGGCGATGACGCACGCGCGCCTGCGGGACGACGGTCCGCTGCAGTGGCCGTGCACCGAGGCGGCGCCCGACGGCACCGAGCGGCTGTACGCCGACGGCCGCTTCAACACCGACCCCGACTACGCCGAGACGTGGGGCAACGACCTGCGCACGGGCGACCCGCTCGGGGAGGAGCACGCCCGCGCCGAGCAGCCCGACGGCCGCGCCCACCTGAAGGCGCTCGCCTACGCGCCCTCGCCGGAGGTGGTCGGCGACGAGTTCCCGCTGCTGCTGACGAGCGGCCGCACGATCGCGCAGTTCCACACGCGCACGAAGACCGGCCGCGTCCCGGAGCTGGCCGCCGCCGCGCCCGAGCCGTGGGCCGAGCTGAGCGACGACGACGCGCGCCGCCTCGGGATCGCCGACGGCGACCGCATCCGGATCGTCTCGGCGCGCGGCGCGATCGAGCTGCCGGCGCGGATCGGCGGGGTGCGCGCGGGCGTCGTCTTCGTCCCATTCCACTACGGCTACTGGGACACCGACGGCGGCAGCGGCCCGGCCGCGCCGGGCGACGCGCGCGCCGTCAACGAGCTGACCGCGACCCGCTTCGACGCCGTCTCCAAGCAGCCCCAGTTCAAGCTGTCGGCGGTGCGCGTCGAGCGGGTGGGGTGAGCGGGAGCGTCCTGGGGCGCGCGGCGGCGGCGCGGTGGGCGTGACGTGCGTGCGCCGGCCGGGGGAGAAGCGCTTGTGCGTGCGCGCCCGGATGCGGGGTACTGCTCTCGCATGCGCACGATGTTCGTCGTCTACCTGCTGGTGATCTTCGCCGGCCTCGCGTACTTCACGACGATCGGGCTGCTGGCGCGATGAGGCGGTTCGCGAAGCAGAACGGGCTGGCGCTGTTCTTCGGCGCGATCTTCCTCGCCGCGCTGGTCGGCCAGGCGATCGCCGGCCACGCCTCCTACAACTCCGATCAGCTCGCCCACGGCGAGCAGGCGATCTCGCTGGGGCGCTACCTCACCTCCTCGGACTTCGCCGTCGACGTGCTGGAGAACTGGCAGTCGGAGTACCTCCAGTTCACGCTCTTCATCCTTGCGACCGTCTGGCTCGTGCAGCGCGGCTCGCCGGAGTCGAAGGAGCTCGACAAGTCCGGGACCGAGTCCGACGAGCAGCAGCGGATCGGCGACCACGCCAGAGCCGACGCGCCCCGCTGGGCGCGGCTCGGCGGCCTGCGCACGCGGATCTACTCGAACTCGCTGCTGCTGGTGATGGCGACGATCTGGGTGCTGTCGTGGCTGGGGCAGTCGATCGCCGGCCGCGTCGTCTACAACCGGGAGCAGGCCGCGCACGGCGAGAAGGCGCTGAACTGGATCCAGTACCTCGGCAGCTCCGACTTCTGGGACCGCACGCTGCAGAACTGGCAGTCGGAGTTCCTCGCCGTCGGCTCGATGGTCGTGCTGGCGATCTACCTGCGCCAGCGCGGCTCGCCGGAGTCGAAGCCGGTCGGGGCGCCGAACGCCTCGACCGGGGTGGAGGGCTGACCGCGGCGCGCCGGGCGGCCGGGCCGTTGGCGCCCGTTCGGCGTTTGCCCTGAACTGCGGGGCGAACGTCGGGCAGTCGACGATTGCCGCGCGCGCGGCCAGCTGGTTCCGTCCCTCGGGCACCGCGCACCCGCCACCGACCCGAGGGATGCCATGGCCGTGACCGAGCCCGACCAGCCGCACGACGCCGCGCC
>JAEXXR010000368.1 GCA_023405705.1 Actinomycetes bacterium | reverse complement strand
GGTCCGAAGCACCATGCCTGGCCGGCCGCGGCGTGCACCGCGGGCAGCAGCGGCGCGAGCGCGCGGACCGCCGTCGACTTCGCCGTCCCCCGCTCGCCGCGCACGAGCACGCCGCCGACGTCCGGCGCGACCGCGTTGACCAGCAGCGCCTCGACGAGCGCCTCCTGCCCGACGATCGCGGAGAGCGGGAAGGCGGGCGTCACGGAGCGACCTCACCGCCGGAAGAGCGAGCCCCCTGGGCGAGATCTTCCGACCGAAGGCGAGGCCCCTGGCCGAAGCCTTCGGCCGCCTCCTCCAGCTCGCCCTCCAGCGCCAGGAAGCGGTCCTTCACCGCGTCGAGCAGCTCAGGCGAAGGCTCCGCCCAGAGCCCGCGGTCGGCAGCTTCGAGCAGGCGCTCGGCGATCGCGCGGCCGGCCCACGGGTTCGACTGGGCGACGAAGCTCGCGACGTCCTCGTCGAGCAGGTACTTCTGCGCGACCTGCTCGTACATCCAGTCGTCGGCGACGCCGGCGGTCGCGTCGTAGCCGAACAGGTAGTCGACGGTCGCGGACAGCTCGGCGGCGCCCTTGTAGCCGTGGCGGATCATCGACGCGATCCAGCGCGGGTTCGCGACGCGGGCGCGGAAGACCCGTCGCGTCTCCTCCTCCAGGGTGCGCGCGACGGCGCGGGTCGGGTCGGAGGAGTCGCCGAGGTAGGCGGCCGGCGCGCGGCCGGTCAAGGCGCGGACCGTGGCGATCATGCCGCCGTGGTACTGGTAGTAGTCGTCGGAGTCGAGGATGTCGTGCTCGCGCGAATCGACGTTCTTGACCGCGACGTCGATCCGCGCGAACGCCTCCCGCATCGCCTCGCGGGCCGGCGCGCCGTCGAGGCCGCGGCCGTACGCGTAGCCGCCCCACGCCTCGTAGACCTCGGCGAGGTCGGCGTCGTCGCGCCAGTCGCGCGTCTCCAGCAGCTGCAGCAGGCCGGCGCCGTACGTCCCCGGCTTGGAGCCGAAGATCCGCGTCGTCGCGCGGCGCCAGGCCGCGTCGGTGCCCAGCTCGGAAGCGAGCCGCTCCGCGTCGGCCCGCGCGTGCGCGGCGACGAAGTTCCGATCGGCAGGCTCGTCGAGCACCGCGACCGCCGCGACCGCGTCGTCGATCAGGTTGACGAGGTGCGGGAAGGCGTCGCGGAAGAAGCCGGAGATGCGCACGGTCACGTCGATCCGCGGCCGGCCCAGCTCCTCCAGCGGCACGACCTCGATCCCGGTCACGCGCTGCGACTCGGGATGCCACGTCGGCCGCACGCCGAGCAGCGCGAGGATCTCGGCGACGTCGTCGCCCTGCGTGCGCATCGCCGCGGTCCCCCACGCGACGAGGCCGACCGTTCGCGGCAGCTCGCCGTGGTCGCTGCGGTGGCGCTCCAGCAGCGCGTCGGCGAGCTTGACGCCGACGCCCCACGACAGCTCGCTCGGCAGCGCCCGCGGGTCGACCGCGTAGAAGTTGCGCCCGCTCGGCAGCACGTCGATCCGCCCGCGCGTCGGCGCCCCCGACGGCCCCGCCGGCACGTGGCGCCCGTTCAGCGCCGCGACGACGTTGTCCAGCTCCTCCGTCGTGCGCAGAACCCGCGGCAGCACCTCCTCGCAGGCGAAGTGGAGGGTGCGGATGGCTTCTTCACATGGGACCCCGAGCACGTCGGCTCCCACCTGTTCGACCGCTTCGGCATCCCACCCGCGCTCGGCGAGCCCGTCCAGCAGCGCCATCTGCGCGCTCTCCAGCCGGTCGACGAGGTCGCCGTTCGACGCCGCCGGCCCGCGGAAGCGCGTGACCAGCTCGGCGGGAACCACGCCGGAGAACGGCGTGCCGGCCGAGGCCACCAGCGCCTCCTCGTCCAGTCCGTACGCCAGGCCCACCGCCCGCCGCAGCCCCAGCACCGAGCCCGATCCCAGCCGCAGCAAGGCCGAGACGAGCCCCCGCAGCTGCGGCCCCGAAGGCACGGCCCCGAGCACGTGGAGGCCGTCCTTGATCTGGATGTCCTTGACCTCGCAGAGGTAGCCGTCGATGTGCTCGACCAGCTCCTCCAGGTCGTCGGGCCGCTCCTCCACGCCGAGGTCGGCCTGCAGGTTGGCGGCCTCGATCGCGGTCCAGATCCGCGCCGCCAGCGCCGGCAGCTTCGGCGGGTCGAGCACCTCCAGCCGCGCGTACTCGTCGAGCAGCGCCTCCAGCTTCGCCAGCTCGTCGTAGGAGTCGGCGCGCATCATCGGCGGGATCAGGTGGTCGACGATCACGGCGTGGACGCGGCGCTTCGCCTGGACGCCCTCGCCGGGGTCGTTGACGACGAACGGGTAGACGAGCGGCAGCTCGCCGAGCGTCGCGTCCGGCGCGCAGGTGCGCGACAGCGCGACCGTCTTGCCGGGCAGCCACTCCAGCGTGCCGTGCTTGCCGAGGTGGACGATCGCGTCGGCGCCCCACTGGCGCTCGATCCACCAGTAGACGGCGAGGTAGTGGTGGGTCGGCGGCAGCTCGGGGTCGTGGTAGATCCCGACCGGGTCCTCGCCGTAGCCGCGCGGCGGCTGGATCGCGACGAGCACGTCGCCCAGCTCGAGGCCGGCGATCACGAAGTCGTCGCCGTCGAGATAGCGGTCGCCGGGCGGCGGTCCCCACTTCGCCTCGATGTCCTCGCGCAGCTCCGCCTCCAGCCCCGCATACCGCTCCAGGTACTCAGCCACCGGCAGCCGCAGCGGCGACGCCGCGAGCTGCTCGTCGGTGAGGAACTCGGGGTCGTGACCGCCGGCGGCGATCAGCGCGTGCATCAGCTCGTCGCCGTCCGAGAAGGAGTGCTCGACCCGCATCCCCTCCTCCTTCAACCGCTCCAGCAACGCCACCGCGGAGGCCGGCGTGTCGAGCCCGACGGCCATGCCGACCTTCGCGTGTCTGGTCGGGAAGGCGGTCAGCAGCAGCGCCACCCTCCGCTCCGACGCCGGCAGGAAGCGCAGCCGCGCGTGGCGGACGGCGAGCCGCGCCACGTGGGCGCAGCGCTCGGCGTCCGGCACATAGCGCGCGACCCCGATCCCGACAGGCGAGTCGGCGTCCGCGCCGCGCTCCTTGAAGGAGATGACGCCGCCGAGCAGGCGGCCGTCGAACTCGGGGATCGCGACCTGCGTGGCGGCGTCGAGCGGCGAGAGGCCGGTGTCCGACGCCTCCCACGCGGCGCGCGAGGCCGTCGCGCAGACGGCCTGCAGCACCGGCACGTCGAGCGCGTCGAGCGCGCTCGCGTCCCACTGCTGCCACTGCCCGCCGACGCCCGTGTCGGCGGCGCCCTCCTCGGCTGCGGAGGCGGAGGCGTCCGCCGCCCCCGATCCGCCGGTCGCGAGCATCGTCGTGACGAGCGCGTCGACGTTGCCGTCGAGCAGCTCCAGCGCCGGCACGCGGCCGGCTCTGTCGCGCCGCAGCGTGTAGCTCCAGACCGCGACCGGATTCGCCCCGGCCGCAGCGATCTGCGCGCACAGCTCGTCGACGAAGGCGGTGTTGCCGGTGAGGCGGTGGGAGCGGTAGAAGCAGACGCCGACGGTCGGCTTCTGCGGGTCGCGCGCGGCGAGCGCCTCCTCGATCGAGACGTCGCCGCGGCCCGGCATGTAGACGCCGAGGTCGGCCGTCTCGTGCGGCGGCTCGAAGCCCCAGCCCTCCAGCAGGAAGGTGTCGGCGAGGAAGCGCAGGAGCTGCTCGACGTTGTCGACGTCGCCGTGGCGGAGGTACTCGCCGGCCTGCGCGACGGCGCCGCTCGGCGCGCTCGACAGCGCCGTCATCTCGGCGTCGGGCTCGGCCTCGCCGCCGAGCGCGAGCAGCGGGACGCCGGCCTCGCGGCAGCGCTCGACCAGCAGCGGCAGGCCGTCCTGCCAGCCGCGCTTGCCGCCGAGCACGCGCACGAGCACGACGCGCGCGCCGTCCATGATCGTGTCGACGAGCTGGGCGGCGTCGGCGCCGAACGGGTTGGCGCAGCGCACCTGGGGGAAGCCGTCCGGGAGCCGCTCGACCGCGGCGGCGGTCGCGAGGATCTCGGTGTCGGCGGTCGTCACGAAACGGAGCACGAGCGCACCTCTGTGTGGACGGTCGGAAGGCCGGCGGGAACCCCGCCGCTGATCAGGTCTGCGAGCGCGGCCGTGTCGACGTGCTGCTCGATCAGGTCGCCGAGCACGCCGAGCCGCTGCTCGCGGGCGCCGGCGAAGGTGTTCGAGCCTGGGCGGAAGTCGCGGCCGGCCAGTCGCGCCACGTGCTGGAGCAGCGCGCGGCGGAAGGC
>JAEXXR010000359.1 GCA_023405705.1 Actinomycetes bacterium | reverse complement strand
CGGCACGACGGCGGCCCCGACCGCCGCCCAGCGCCGCGTCGCCGGGGCGCTCGCCGACGAGGGCGCCTGCACGATCCGCGTCGGCGACACGCTCGGGAACTTCTTCGACGCCAGCTCCTTCGACCGCACCCGTGCGCTGTTCGGCGGCTTCTTCAACGAGCTGGCGCAGGCCGACGGCCGCTTCGTCAGCGCCCGCTACCGCGTCGCGACCGGCACGACGCTGCGCGGCTACGTCGAGCGGCTGATCGCGCAGCGCGGCTGCCGCGACCTGCTGCTGTACGTCGCCGGCGGCGGCTACCTGCGCGGCGAGCCGGCGATCAGCGTCGGCATCAAGGGCCGCAGCGACGGCCGCGTCGAGCAGCAGCTCGTCACCGCCGCGAGCCTGCGCGCGCTGATCGCCGCCAACCCGGGCGCCCGCTTCCACCTGCTGCTCGACGCGCCCGGCTCCGGCGGCTTCCTGAAGCGCCTCGGCGACCTGGCCAACCTGAAGCTGTTCCTCGCCTCATCCCGAGCGGGGCAGGCCAGCTTCACCGCGCTGCCCGGCCTGGTCGCCGTCGACGGCACGCTGCTCGGCAACGGCTACAACCGCGACGGCCTGCTGGAGTTCTCCAACCGCGGCCTGAAGGGCCTGCGCTGCTTCCGCGAGGACGCCGCAGAGGTCGACGCCGCGCTGAACGCGAAGGCGCAGGGCCTGACGCCGTCGTTCCTCGCCTGGATGCTGCGCCGCGCCTACGCGCTGTGCGGCGCGGGCAGCCTGCTGGAGACGGCGCCCGGCGCGCCGAGACCGCAGCTGGAGACGCCCGGCTACAGCGTGGTCGAGCCCGGCAGAGTCCCGCCGCCGACCCCGCCGGGGCCGAAGCCGCCGGCCGGCCCGAATCCGGACCCCGATCCGCCGCTTCCGCCCGGCCCGAAGAACGCCGCCCCGACGGCCGCGCCGGTCGCGGTCGAGACGGAGGAGGACACGCCGGTCGCGGTCACGCTGCTCGGGGCCGACCCCGACGGCGACGCGCTCACGTACACGACCGCCACGCCGGTCCCGGGCGGCACGGTCACCGGCGGCGGCGCCCAGCGGACCTTCACGCCCGCACCCGACTTCCACGGCACCGCGACCTTCGAGTACGCCGTCTCCGACGGCCGTGTGAGCGCGACGGCGACCGTCACGGTCACCGTCACCCCGGTTGACGACGCGCCCGTGGTCGACGCCGGCGCCGGCGCGGCGCGGTACGAGGACGGCGAGCCGCCCGTCGCGGTCGCCCCGGCGCTGACCGTGACCGACGTCGACTCGCCGCAGCTGGACGGCGCGACGGTCGAGATCTCCGGCGGCCACGAGGAGCCCGGCGACCGCCTCGCCTTCAGCGACCAGAACGGCATCAGCGGCAGCTGGGACGGCCCGAGCGGGACGCTGACGCTGACCGGCGCGGCGTCCGTCGCCGACTACCAGGCCGCCCTGCGCACGGTCGCCTTCGACTCCGCGCTGCCCGCTCCGTCGGAGGCGCCGCGCACGCTGACCTTCGCCGTCGAGAACGAGATCGCCTCCGCGCCCGCGACGCGCGGCCTGGAGGTCGACTACCGCGAAGCGCCGGTGCTCGGCGGCACCGGCCCGGATGCCGCCTACACCGAGGGCGACGCGGCCGTCGCGATCGCGCCGTGGATCACGGTCGCCGACCCCGACAGCGCGAGACTCGCCTCGGCGACCGTCGGCTTCGCCGGCGGCAGCTACGTCGCGGGGGAGGACGAGCTGACCTTCGCCGCCCAGAACGGCATCACGGGCAGCTTCGACGCCGCGAGCGGCACGCTCACGCTGACCGGTCCCGCGACCGTCGCCGACTGGCAGACGGCACTGCGCTCGGTCGGCTACCGCAACAGCAGCGAGGACCCGTCGGTGGTCGACCGCTCGCTGGCCTTCGAGGTGACCGACGGCTCCCGCACCAGCGGCCTCGTCACCGCGACCGTCGGCCTCACCGCCGTCAACGACCTGCCGCGGCTGAGAGCCGGCGGCGGCGCACCGGCCTACACCGAGGGCGACGCGACCGGCGTCGTCGTCGACCCGGCGCTGGAGCTGACCGACCCGGACGACGCGACGCTGAGCGGCGCCGCGGTCACGATCTCCGCCGGCTTCGACGCGGCCGGCGACGAGCTGCTGTTCACGGACGCGGGCGCGATCACCGGCGCGTGGGATGGCCTCAGCGGCAGACTGACGCTGACCGGCGCCGCCTCGGTCGCCGACTACCTGGCCGCGCTGCGCACGGTCCGCTTCCGCAGCACGAGCGACGCGCCGGCGGCCGGCCCGCGCACGATCTCCTTCACCGCCTCCGACGCGAGCGGCAGCGGCACCGCCGTCACGACCACGGTCGCCTTCGCGCTGGTCGACGACGCGCCGGTCGTGACGACCGGCGCCGGCGCGACGAAGTGGGCCGGCGCCGACGTCGCGGTCGACGGCGCGCTGACCGTCGCCGACGTCGACAGCGCCCAGCTGACCGGCGCGACCGTCCGCATCAGCGGCGGCTACGTCGCCGCCGCGGACGCGCTCGTCTTCGCCGACGGCAACGGCATCAGCGGCGCCTGGGACGCCGTCTCCGGGACGCTGACGCTGACCGGCGCCGCCTCGCTCGCCGACTGGCAGAGCGCGCTGCGCACGGTCGCCTACCGCCACAGCGGGCCGCTGCTCGACGGCAGCCAGCGGACGATCTCCTTCACGGTCTCCAACGCGCTCGGCTCGGCGCCCGCGACGAAGGCGGTCGTCTTCGGCGACGCGCCGCAGGTGACGCTGCCGGGCGGCGGCCTCGCCTACACGGAGAACGACGCGCCGACCGCCGTCGAGCCGTCGATGACGGTCACCGACGCCGACGACGCGAGACTGGACGGCGCGACCGTCGGCATCGTCGCCGGCCACGCGGCGGGCGAGGACGTGCTGTCGGCGACGACCGCCGGGACCGCGATCACGGTGAGCTTCGACGTCGTCGCCGGCACGCTGGAGCTGACCGGCGACGACACCGTCGCCAGATACCAGCAGGTGCTGCGCACGGTCGCCTACGCGAACCTCTCCGAGAACCCGTCGACGGCGACGCGCACGCTGGAGTACGCGGCGAGCGACGGCGTGCTGAGCGGCTCCGACACGACGACCGTGACGGTCGCCGCGGTCGACGACCCGCCGGTGCTGACCACCAGCGGCGGCAGCGCCGCCTACGTCGAGGACGACGCGATCGGCGTCGCGATCGACCCGGGCCTGACGGTCTCGGACATCGACAGCACGACGCTCGCGAGCGCCGAGGTCGCGATCGTCGGCGGCCACGACGCCGCCGAGGACCGGCTGCTCTTCACGAACCAGAACGGGATCGCCGGGAGCTGGTCGGCGGCCAGCGGGACGCTGACGCTCACCGGCGCCGCGACCGTCGCCGCGTACCAGGCCGCGCTGCGCTCGGTCCGCTACGTCAACGACGACACGGTCGACCCCTCGACCGCGACGCGCACCGTCTCCTTCAGAGCCTCCGACGCGACCGGCGCGAGCCCGGCGAGCACCCGCCAGGTGACCGTCAGAGCGGTCAACGACGCCCCGCAGATCGCCTCGGGCGCGACGCTCGCCTACACCGAGAACGACCCCGCGACCGCGATCGACCCGGCGCTGACGCTGACCGACGGCGACAGCGCGAGCCTGGCCGGCGCGAGCGTCGCGCTCGGCGCCGGCCACGCCCCCGGCGAGGACCTGCTCGTCTTCGTCAACCAGAGCGGGATCACGGGCAGCTTCAACAGCGCGACCGGCAGACTGACGATGTCCGGCAGCGCGACCGTCGCGCAGTACCGCGACGCGCTGCGCTCGGTCCGCTACGCCAACAGCTCCGACGACCCCTCCGACGCCGACCGCACCGTCACGTTCACCGTCGACGACGGCGGCGCCGTCGACAACACCGCCAGCGCGACGGCGACGATCGAGGTGACGAGGGTCAACGACGCGCCGGTCGTCCCGGACGCGACGGCGAGCGCGGTCGGCAACACGCCGCTGTTCGCCGACACGACCGCGCCCGCCGGCATCGCCGCGAAGACGACGACCGGCGCCGCCGCGAACGTCCTCACCGGCAGCACCGACGTCGACGGCCCCGGCCCGCTGCAGGTCGACGTCGCCGCCTCGGCGACGAGCGGTGACAGAGGCGGCACGGTCGCCTGGAGCGCCGACGGCGGCTACGTCTACCGGCCGGCGGCCGGGTTCACCGGCAGCGAGAGAATCGCCTTCGCCGTCACCGACCAGGGCAGCCCCGCGAGAACGACGACCGCGACGCTGACGGTCACCGTCGCCGCGCGCGTCTTCTACGTCGACAACGCGGCGCCGGCCGGCGGTGACGGCCGCGCCGAGACGCCGTTCGCGACGCTCGCCGCGGCCGACACGGCCGCGAACGCGACCGGCGACACCGTCTACGTCTTCCGCGGCGACGGCTCGGGCACCGGCCTCGGCGGCGGCTTCGCGCTGCTCGACGACCAGCGGCTGCTCGGCGAGACCCAGGAGCTGGCCGTCGGCGGCAGCACGCTCTTCCCCGGCACGAGCGGCACCCGCCCGCAGCTCGGCGGGACCGTCGGCCTCGCCTCCCGCAACACGGTCGCGGGGCTGGGC
>JAEXXR010000354.1 GCA_023405705.1 Actinomycetes bacterium | reverse complement strand
GGGCTTCGGCGGCGGAGGTGGGGGTGGCGGCTTCGGCGGCGGCGGGGGCGGCGGCTTCGGCGGCGGCGGGACCGGCACCGGGACCGGCGGCAGTCCCCTGTTCGTGCTCGCGATCATCGGCGTGGTCGTCGTGATCTTCGTCGTCGGCGCGATCCTCACCGGCATCCGGATCGCCCGCTACAACAAGCGCCGCAAGGAGCACGAGCGCAGAGTCGAGCTGGCGGCCGCGGTCGCCGCCGACGACGACCCCGCCTTCGCGCCCGACGCCGTCCGCGCCAGCGCCCAGCAGATGTTCATGGCCGCCCAGCACGCCTGGGACGCGCGCGACCACGACGCGCTCGCAGACCTGCTGGTCCCCGACCTGCTGGTCGAGTGGCGCCGACGGCTCGACGACTTCGCGCGCAAGGGCTGGCACAACCGCGTCGAGGTGCTGGAGCTGCGCTCGATCGAGTACCTCGGCCTGACCAACCGCGAGGGCGAGAAGGACGACCGCGTCACGGTCCGCATCAGCGCCCGCCTGCGCGACTACGTCGTGATGCGCAACGGGATGGTGCTGAAGCGCAACGAGTCGGGCAGCGACACGGTAGACCTGACCGAGTTCTGGACGCTCGCCAAGCGCCACGACGGGCGCGAGGGCTGGATCATCGCCTCGATCGAGACCGACGCCGAGGGCCAGCACGTGCTCGACGCCGAGATCGTCGCCTCGCCGTGGAGCGACGAGCGGCGGATGAGCGACGCCTCGCTGCTGGAGGTCGCCGCGCTCGACAAGCTGCCGGAGGGCGTCAGCACCGCCGAGGTCGCCGACCTCGACTACGCCGGCGACGCGCGCGTGGCCGCGCTCGACCTGTCGCTCGTCGACGGCCGCTGGTCGCCGGACGTGCTGGAGGCGTCGGTCCGCCGCGCCGTCGCCGCCTGGGCCGACGCGGTCGACGGCGCCGACAGCGACCTGCTCGACGTCGCCACGCCGCAGGCGGCGCAGGCGCTGCTCCATCCCGGCGACCCGTCGGGCCGCACGCGCCTGGTGATCCGCGGGCCGCAGGTCCGCCACCTGACGATCTCGGCGCTGAACCCGGCCGCAGAGCCGCCGGAGATGACGGTCGAGGTCGAGGTGACCGGCCGCCGCTACCTGGAGGACCGCGACACCGCGGCCGTCCTCGGCGGCAGCAAGGAGCGCGCCGTCACCAGCACCGAGCGCTGGACGCTGGCGCTGTCGGGCCCCGACGACCGTCCCTGGCAGGTCGTCGACGCGTCCGCCGGCTCGGTCGCCGCCTGATCGGGCGGTCATCGCGCGGACCTCGCCCCGGCCGCGCCGCTATGCGGTGCGATGCGCTGCGGCGGGCGACGCAGATGCGCCAGATACCCGCAGGCGATGCCTGCAAACGTGACATGTCAGGTGGCGTGACAGCGGACGATCCACCAAGAAAAGTCCTGCGCGCGTCGCCGTAAGGTGCCGCGCCATGCAAGATCGAAAGTCACGACTCAAGGGCCGCCGCGCGCTGATCGGTGCGCTGGCCCTGGTCACGTTCGCGTTCGGTGCGACGACGGCCGTCGCGAGCGACGGGACCCTCCGGCTGGGACCGCAGGAGCCGCAGAGATGGAAGCCGGCGATCGTCGGCGGGACGGCGATCTCCGTCACGCAGGCGCCGCACCAGGTGTTCCTCTTCTCCGAGCTGCCGGGCGGCAGAACCTACGCCTGCGGCGGCTCGATCCTCGACCCGACCACCATCGTCACCGCCGGCCACTGCGTCTACGACCCGTCGACGGCCACGCCGGTCGACGCCGCCGACCTGACCGTCGTCGCCGGCATCTCCAACTTCAGAACGCCCGAGGCGACCAGACAGCCGCGCGGCGTCGTCCAGGTCCGCATCCATCCGGGCTACTCGTACACCGCCCTCAACGGCGGCGTCGCGCCCGGCGACGTGGCGACGCTCACGCTCGACGCGCCGCTCGACCTGAGCGGCCCGGCCGCGAGAGCGATCGCGCTGGTCGGCGCCGGCGCCTATCCGGCGCTCGGCACCGCGGCGAGCATCACCGGCTTCGGGCGCCAGGCCGCCGGCGGCACGCCCGACGGCCAGCTGTACGCCGTCGGCACGACGATCGGCGACCCGCTCGCCTGCGGTGGCGAGGCCAACGCCGTCGTCGACTGCATCACCAGCCAGGTCGGCTCCGCCTGCGAGGGCGACTCCGGCGGGCCGCTGACGATCGCCGGCGCGCTCGCGGGCGTCGCCAGCTTCGTCTCGACGACCGGCCCGACCGGCGAGTGCGGGGTCGGCTCGATCAACGGCTACACCAACCTCGCCGCGCCCGAGATCCGCGAGTTCGTGCTCGGCAACGACACGCCGCCGGTCGCCCCGCGCGGCGGGCGCGGCGTCAGCGCGAGCGGCGTCTTCCAGGCAGGCGGCTCGATGACCTGCCAGCCCGGCACCTGGACCGGCGGACCCACCTTCGCCTACACGTTCGTCGACACCCGCACCGGCCAGGTGCTGCAGAGCGGCGCGAGCG
>JAEXXR010000331.1 GCA_023405705.1 Actinomycetes bacterium | reverse complement strand
TCGGCGAGGTACCCCTGCGCCGCAAGGGCCTCGCCGACCGCGCGCGGGCTGTCGGGCACAGCCGCCGTCAGGCCTCCGCCGCTCGTCTCAACGCCCGCCCGCACAGCACCCGTGCGAGGTGGCGCTTGTACTGCGGGCTCGCGTTGAGGTCGCCGGGCGGGTCGGTCCCCTCGTCGGCCTGCCCGGCCGCCGTGGCGATCGCGGAATCGTCGAGCGGCCCACCGCGCAGCGCCTCCTCCACCGCGCGAGCGCGCAGCGGCGTCGAGCCCATGTTCGTCAGCGCGACGCGCACGTCCTCGCAGGAGCCGTCGCCGGCCCGCTTCACGAGCGCGCAGACGCCGACCATCGCCCAGTCCTCCGCCCGCCGCGTGAACTTCTCGTAGGCGTGGCCCCAGCCCTCCAGCGCCGGGATCCGCACCTCGGTCAGCAGCTCGCCGTCCCCCACCGCCGTCGTCATGTAGTCGCGGAAGAGGTCGGCGGCGGCGATCTCGCGCGTGCCGCCGCCGGCGCCGGCGCGCACGGTCACGGCGCCCTCCAGCGCGAGCAGCACCGTCGGCAGGTCGGAGGCCGGGTCGCCGTGCGCGAGCGAGCCGCCGATCGTCCCGCGGTTGCGGACCTGCTGGTCGGCGATCAGCGCCGTCGCCTCGCCGACGACGCCCAGCTCGGCCCGGTTCTGCAGGTCGGCGTGGCGGGTCAGCGCGCCGATCCGCCACGAGCCGTCGTCGCGGTCGACCGAGCGCAGCCCCGGCACTCGGTGCAGCGAGACGAGCAGCGACGGCGCCGCCAGCCGCAGCTTCATCAGCGGCAGCAGCGAGTGGCCGCCGGCGAGCGGCTTCGCGTCCTCGCCGCCGTCGGCGAGCGCCTGCAGCGCCTCGTCGAGCGACGTCGGCGCGGCGTAGTCGAATGCGGCGGGGATCATCGTCTCGCCTCCTGGATCGCCTGCCACACCCGCTCGGAGGTCAGCGGCATGTCGATGTAGGTGACGCCGAGCGGCTTCAGCGCGTCGATCACCGCGTTGACGATCGCCGGGGTCGCCGCGATCGTCGCCGCCTCGCCGACGCCCTTGACGCCGAGCGTGTTCGTCGGCGACGGCGTCTCGGTGCGGGCCGTCTCGAACGACGGCACCTCCGCCGCCGTCGGCAGCCCGTAGTCGACGAACGTGCCGGTCGTCAGCTGGCCGTTCTCGTCGTAGGCGATCTGCTCGTAGAGCGCCTGCCCGATCGCGTGGACGGCGCCGCCGTGGACCTGGCCGTCGATCAGCTTCGGGTTGATCGCCGGGCCGCAGTCGTCGACCGCGATCCAGCGGACGATCTCGACCTTGCCCGTCTCGACGTCGACCTCGACGACGCAGGCGTGCGCGCCGAACGGCCAGACGAAGTTGGCTGGGTCGTAGAAGGAGAGCTCGTCGAGGCCGGCCTCCATCCCCTCCGGCAGGTCGGCCGGGATGTACGCCTCGGTCGCGACGTCGGCGAGCGTCATCGCCTGGTCGGGCGAGCCCTTCACGCGGAAGGCGCCGTCTCTCACCTCGACGTCCTCCGGCGCCGCCTCCAGCTTGTGCGCGACGATCCGCCGCGCCTTCTCCTGCACCTTCTCCGCGGCGCGCGCGACCGCCTCGCCGCCGACCGACAGCGAGCGCGAGCCGTACGTGTCCTTGCCGAACGGGCCGGTGTTGGTGTCGCCGTGGATCACCTCGATCGCCTCGGGATCGAGCCCGAGCCGGTCGGCGACGATCTGCGCGAAGCTCGTCTCCAGCCCCTGGCCGTGCGGCGAGGTGCCGGTGTAGACCATCACCGTGCCCGTCGGCAGCACCCGCACCTGCGCGGACTCGAAGTAGCCGCCCTGCATCCCCCAGCCGTCGGGGCCGAGCGCGCGCGAGGGGCCGAGGCCGCAGATCTCGACGTAGGTCGAGAAGCCGACGCCGCGGTAGCGAGGGTTGGCGGGATCTGATCGCAGCTGCTCCTGCTCGCGCAGGAAGCCGTCGTGGTCGAGCATCTCCAGGCACTTGTCCAGCGTGCCGTGGTAGTCGCCGGAGTCGTAGACGAAGCCGTGCGGCCGCTCGTTCGGGAACTCGGTGATGAAGTTGCGCCGCCGCAGCTCCAACCGGTCGATCCCCAGCTCGTCGGCGAGCTGGTCGACGCAGACCTCGATCAGGTGGGTCGCCTCCGGCCGCCCCGCGCCGCGGATCGCGTCGGTCGTGAACTTGTTCGTGAAGACGCCGATCACGTCGGTCTGGACGGCGGCGAAGTCGTAGACGCCGCTGACCACGCACGAGGTGAAGGTCGGGATCACCGGCCCCTCGATCAGGTGGTAGGAGCCGCAGTCCTGGATCACTCTCACGTGGATCCCGGTCAGTCTCCCGTCGCTTCTCGCGGCCAGTCTCACGTAGTCGATCTGGTCGCGGCCGTGGTGCGTGGCGAGCATGTCGTCGCTGCGCGTCGCGGTCCACTTGACCGGGCGCTTCGTGCGGCGGGCGCACCAGGCGGCGAGCACCTCCTCGCCGTAGACCTGCAGCTTGGAGCCGAAGCCGCCGCCGACCTCCGGCGCGACGACGCGGATCTTCTCCTCGCTGATCCCCAGCTGGATCGACAGGATCACCCGCGCGATGTGCGGGATCTGGGTCGAGGACCACAGCGTCAGCCGCCCCTCGCGCCACTCCGCCAGCGCGCCGCGCGGCTCGATCGCCGCGCCGGCCGTGCGGTGGTTGACGACCCGCCGCTCCAGCACGTGGTCGGCCTCGGCGAACGCTCTCTCGACGTCGCCGCCGGCGAGCGACCACTCGAACACCTTGTTCGTGCCGAACTCGTCGTGGATCACCGGCGCGTCGCCGGCCAGCGCCGCCTCCGGATCGACGACGACCGGCAGCGGCTCGTAGTCGACCAGCACCTGCTCGGCGGCGTCGACCACGGCGTACTTGTCGTGGCCGAGCACGACCGCGACCGCCTGGCCGACGTAGCCGACCTTGCCGCGCGCCAGCGGCCAGTGCTCGGGGACGTGGACCTCGACGCCCGGCGGCACCCACACCATCGGGCAGGGCGCCGCCATGTCCTCCATGTCGGCGCCGGTGAAGACGGCCTCGACGCCGTCGCGCTCGGCGACGGCGCTCGTGTCGATCGACGTGATACGCGCATGCGCCTCGGGCGAGCGGACGATCGCCGCGTGCAGCATCCCGGGCAGCGCCATGTCGTCGACGTAGGTCGCGCGGCCGGTGATCAGCCGCGGGTCCTCCTTGCGCTTCAGCGGCCGGCCGACCCAGCCGTTGCCGCCGGGCATGTGCCGCTCGGCGGTCTCGGCACCGGGGGCGCCCATCAGACCACCCCCTCCGGTGTCGGCGCGCCCGCTCTCGCGGCGCGCAGCTCGGCGGCGGCGTCCTGCACCGCGCGGACGATGTTGTGGTACCCGGTGCAGCGGCAGAGGTTGCCCTCCAGCCCGTGGCGGACCTCCTCCTCGGAGGGGTCGGGGTTGCGCGCGAGCAGGTCGGCGGCGGCCATGATCATCCCCGGCGTGCAGTAGCCGCACTGAAGCGCGTGGTCCTCCCAGAAGGCGGCCTGCAGCGGGTGGAGGCCGTCGCCGTTGCGACCGGCGCCCGCAAGGCCCTCGATCGTCGTGACCTCGGCCTCGTCGGCCTGGACCGCGAGCACCGTGCAGCTCTTGACGGCCTCGCCGTCGAGGTGGACCGTGCACGCCCCGCAGTTGCTCGTGTCGCAGCCGACGTGGGTGCCGGTGAGACCGAGGCGGTCGCGCAGCAGATGGACGAGCAGAAGACGAGGCTCGACCTCCAGCTGCTGCGGTTCGCCGTTGACGGTCAGCCGGATCGGGACTGTGCTGGTCACGTCTCCTCCTCCGTGGCGAACGGACGGCGCTGCCGCGCCGGTATGTGGAGCGCGTATACCCGCGCGGACGCCCGGCGGCGCCGGGCCGGGCGGCCGATGCGGGCAAGCG
>JAEXXR010000205.1 GCA_023405705.1 Actinomycetes bacterium | reverse complement strand
GCAGACGGGCGCGGGTGCCGGGCGTCACGCGCGACGGCGACCGGATCGTCGTCGCGGGGCTGGATCGCGGGCGGCACGCGCTGCGCTCGCGCGCGATCGGCGCCGCGGCCCGCGACGAGGTCCGCCTCGTCGTCACGCCCGCGTCCAAGACGGTCGACCCCGGCGACCTCGTCGCCGTCAAGGTCGGCGTCGCCGGCGTCGGCTCAGGCCGGCTCGCGGGCGAGCTGACGACCTCCGTCTCCGATCCCGAGTGGGAGATCAGCCCGCGCAGCACGTCGTTCTCGGTGAAGAGCGACGGGAAGCCCGTCGTGGCGGAGAAGACGGCCTACGTCGTCGTCCCCGACGACGCCAGATCGGGCAGACGGACGGTGACGGTTCGCGTCAGAACGCGCGGCGGCGGCAGCGCCGTCGGAACGGCCGTCCTGTCGCTGACCGCGTCGAGAACGCTGTTCGGCTTCGAGGACGGGACCGACGGCTGGACGGCCGGCGACAACGTCGTGCGCGTCGAGCGGGTCGCCTCGTTCCCGAACGGACCCGGCCGGCCGTTCGAGGGCGGCGGCGCGCTGGAGGCCGACTCCAGAGCGGTCGACGCCTCGCTGCTGCGGACCGTCTCGGTCACGCCCGCGAGACCGCTCGACCTGACCGACGCGACCGAGCTGAGCGCGATGGTCAACGGCTACGGCGGCGCGCCCGGCGCGAGCGGCTACGAGGCGGTCGTGCGGGTGACCGGCGCCGGCGGCGAGACGAGAGAGGCGAGAGCCGACGTCCAGGCCGACGCCTGGAACCGCGTCGCCGTCGACCTGACCGGCTGGGCCGGGCGCTCGGCCGTCTCGCGGATCGAGGTCGGCTTCCGCGCCAAGTCGTCGACCATAGGCTGGTCGATGAGCTTCCAGGTCGACGCCGTGGGGGTGGTCGGCGCGTAACGGGCGATTGGCGGTCGCGGCCGCGGGCAAGGGTTGGAGCGATGAGTTCCGACCGCCCGCGGCCGCTGATCGCGGTCACGACCTCGGAGATGCGCGACCCGCCGGAGCATCTCACCAAGGACCAGGCCGACCCGCCGCGGCGGGAGCTGGCGCTCGGCCTGCGCTACGCGGAGGCGATCGAGGTGACCGGCGGCGTCCCCGTCGTCGTCCCGCCGATCGGGCCCGACACGGCGGAGGCGCTGCTCGACGCGGTCGACGGCCTCTGCATCTCCGGCGGCCCCGACATCCACCCGACCGCCTACGGCCAGGCGCCGCACCCCGAGCTGGGGCCGACCGAGCGCGAGCTCGACGCCTTCGAGCTGGCGCTCGTGCGCGCCGCGGACGCCCGCGAGCTGCCGGTGCTCGGCGTCTGCCGCGGCATGCAGATCGTCAACGTCGCGCGCGGCGGCACGCTGATCCAGCACCTGCCCGACGTCGTCGGCGACGCGATCGACCACCGTCAGCGCGAGCGGGCCGAGATGGAGACGCACGAGGTGAGAGTCGACGGCCGCTCGCTGCTGGCAGGCGTGCTCGGCTGGCGCCACGGCGGCGTCAACTCCTTCCACCACCAGGCGGTCGACGAGCTCGGCCAGGGCCTGTCCGCGACCGCGTGGGCGCCGGACGGGACGATGGAGGCGTTCGAGGCGCCCGACCGGCGCTTCCTCGTCGGCGTCCAGTGGCATGCCGAGTGCCTCGTCGGCTGGCCCCAGCACGTCCGCCTCTTCCAGGCGTTCGTCGCCGCCTGCCGCGACGGCGCGGCGTGGGAGGGACCGGTGCTCGAGCACGCGGCGGAGGCCGGCGCCTGATGTGCGGCTTCGCCGGTGAGGTGACGTGCGGCCGCCCGGCCGACGTCGCCGCGGTCGAGCGGATGGCGGAGCGGCTGGCGCGCCGCGGGCCCGACGGGCAGGGCGGCTGGAGCGCGGGGCGGGTCGCGCTCGCGCACCGGCGGCTGAAGGTGATCGACCTGAGCGAGCGGGCCGCGCAGCCGCTGATCGACCCGCACCTCGGCCTCGCGGTCGTCTTCAACGGCTGCGTCTACAACTACAGAGCGCTGCGCGAGGAGCTGGAGAGCGAGGGCTTCTCGTTCTTCTCCACGAGCGACTCCGAGGTGATCGCGAAGGCCTACCACTGCTGGGGGCCGCGCTGCGTCGAGCGCTTCGCCGGGATGTTCGCCTTCGCCGTCGTCGAGCGCGACAGCGGCCGCGTCACGCTCGCGCGCGATCGGCTCGGGATCAAGCCGCTCTACCTCGCCGACGTCGGCGGCGACGGCGAGGAGCGCGCGCTGCGCTTCGCCTCGACGCTGCCGGCGCTGCTGGCCGGCGGCGGCGTCGACACGAGCCTCGACCCGGTCGCGCTGCACCACTACTTCTCCTGGCACGCGGTCGTGCCGGCGCCGCGGACCGTCCTCAACGGCGTGCGCAAGCTGCCGCCCGCGACGGTGATGACGATCGAGCCCGACGGCCGCCGTTCGCAGGAGACCTACTGGGACCCGCCGTTCGCGCGCTCGCCGCGCCACGAGACGATGGACGAGGGCGACTGGAGCGACGCGGTGCTGGAGGCGCTGCGGGTCGCCGTCGACCGCCGGATGGTCGCCGACGTGCCCGTCGGCGTGCTGCTCTCCGGCGGGCTCGACTCCAGCCTGATCGTCGCGCTGCTCGCCGAGGCCGGCCAGCGCGACCTGCGCACCTTCTCGATCGGCTTCGAGCACGGCGCGGGGGTCGACGGCGACGAGTTCCGCTACAGCGACCTCGTCGCGCAGCGCTACGGGACCGACCACCGCCGCTGGCGGGTCGGGGGCGACGACGTGCTGGCCGCGCTGGACGAGGCGGTCGCGGCGATGAGCGAGCCGATGACCTCCCACGACGCGATCGCCTTCTACCTGCTGTCGCGCGAGGTCTCCGGCGCCGGCTGCAAGGTCGTGCAGTCGGGCCAGGGCGCCGACGAGGTCTTCGCCGGCTACTCGTGGTACCCGCCGCTGGCGCAGGCCCCCGGCCTCGGCGACGACGCCTACGCCGCCGAGTTCACCGACCGCGACGCCGAGGAGCTGGCCGACCTGCTGATGCCCGGCCGGCTGCCGCTCGGCGACCCCAGCCGCCGCTTCGTCGCCGAGCAGTTCGCGCGTCCCGCCGCCGACGAGCCGCTCGACCGCGCGCTGCGGCTCGACACCCAGGTGATGCTGGTCGACGACCCGGTCAAGCGCGTCGACAACATGACGATGGCATGGGGGCTGGAGGCGCGCACGCCCTTCCTCGACCACGAGCTGGTCGAGCTGGCCGCGGCCTGCCCGCCGTCGCTGAAGCTCGCGCACGGCGGCAAGGGCGTGCTGAAGCAGGCCGCGCGCGGGATCGTCCCCGACGAGGTGATCGACCGGCCGAAGGGCTACTTCCCCGTGCCGGCGATCTCGCACCTGGAGGGCGAGCCGCTGGAGCGCGTGCGCGAGGCGCTCCACTCCGAGCGGGCGCGCGAGCGCGGGCTGTACCGGCCCCAGCACGTCGCGGCGCTGCTCGCCGACCCGGTCGACGCCCGCACTCCGATCGGCAGCTCGAAGCTGTGGCAGGTCGGCCTGCTGGAGCTGTGGCTGCAGGGGCAGGGGCTGTGAGCGGCTCGGGCT
>JAEXXR010000191.1 GCA_023405705.1 Actinomycetes bacterium | reverse complement strand
CGGCACGCCCGGCGACTCCATCAGCCGTCTCGCGAGGCGCTTCGCCTCCTGCTTGATGCGGTCGGCGAAGCGGCTCTCGCTGCGGACCTCGACGGAGCCGAGCGTGCCGGCGACGATCACGTGGACGATCGGCGCGCCGGGCGGCGGCGCCTCCCTGCCGAGGTGCAGCTCGCAGGAGCCGAGCGCGTTGCCGCCGCTGACGCGCACGTCGGTCCCCTCGGGGACGAGCAGGTGGCAGGAGCCGAGCACGGCCTTCAGCTCGATCTCGACCTCGGGCCCGGGCATGATCGCCTGACGCAGGTCGAGCTCGACCGAGCCGAGCGTCGCGACGAAGCGGCTGCGCGGCGCGAGCTGCCAGCGGCCCTTGCGCTGCATGCTGGCGAGCACCGCGCGGTGGCGCTCGACCTCCCTCACCTCCGCGAGGCCGCCGCTGAACGAGACCGCGGAGGCGATCGTCGCCCCGGCCGGCAGCAGGTCGGCGACGATCGCCTGCAGCTGCGCGTGCGTTCTGGCGTCCTCCGCCTGCTCGGCGCGGTCGGCCAGCTCCTCGACCGTCAGCCGCCCGTCGACCGACGCCTCGCGCAGCAGCGCGATCACGCGGTCGCGGTCTGCGTCACTGGCACGGAGGTCCGGCTGCTCCACGCCATCGAGCGTACCGATCCACCCCCGCTTCGCCACGACCGCCCCGCGACCGGTTGCCCGTCAGCCACCCCTGCGCACGATCGGCACACATGCGTGCTGATGCGAAACGCGGCCTTCCGGAACATCGATCGGGTTGGTGTTGGACCTCCTCGATCGGGACCGCTTGCACGGGGCCGACTGGCGGCTCCCTCACAAGAGAGAGGAGGTCAAATGGAAATAGCACTGCTTTTCCAGGCGTGGGCGCTCCTGCGAGCCATCCTGGTCATTGACCGGATGAGCCGCAGGTAGCGCTCACGCAGATACACCAATACGCCTCGGGCGGGCAGTCGGCCCCGGCGCCCGCCCGGGGCAACCTTCTTCGCAGCAGAGCGGGTCCATCTCAAGCGAACCCGCTCCTGGAGACAGCACTGCTCGTCACCCAACGCAGGCGAAGCTACCGAGCGCCCTCCGCCCCGTCTACAGCGGATACCTGGCGCCAGCGGTCACGCCGCCGCGGCGACCCCCTCCTGCGGCATCTCCTCCCTGCCGACGCGCGGCACCGCGAGCAGCGCGATCACGACGCCGACGGCGGCGAAGCCGGCGCCGACGAGGAAGGCGAGCTGGAAGCCCTCGGTCAGGCCCTTCGGCAGCAGCTGCGGGTCCGGCGGCACGCCCGCGACGTCGTTCAGGCGCGAGTTGGCGATCGAGGAGAGGATCGCGAGGCCGAGCGCGCCGCCGACCTGCTGCGCGGTGTTGATGAGGCCGGAGGCGAGGCCGGCCTCGTGGTGGGTGACGCCGGCGACCGCGGTGATCGTCAGCGGAACGAACGAGAAGCCGAGGCCGGCGGCGACGATCAGCGACGGTATGAGGACGTCGCCGAGGTAGGTGCCGTCGACCGAGATGAACGAGAACAGCAGCAGCCCGACGGCCGTCAGCACGAGGCCGAGCACGAGGATCGGCTTCGCCCCCACTCTCGTCACCAGCTGCGAGGCCGTGCCGGCCGAGACGATGATCGTCAGCGCCAGCGGCAGGTACGACAGCCCGGCCTTCAGCGCCGAGTAGCCGAGCACCTGCTGCAGGTAGAGCGAGATGAAGAAGAACATCGAGAAGAGCGACGCGCCGACCAGCAGCGCGACCGCGTCGGCGCTGGCGACGTTGCGGTTGCGGAAGATCTGCAGCGGCATGACGGGGTATCTGACGACCTTCAGCTCGACGAACGCGAAGGCGGCCAGCATCACGAGCGACAGCGCCAGCAGGCCGATCGTCTGGCCCGAGGTCCAGCCGGCGCTCTCGGCGTCGACGAGCGCGTAGACGAGCACGATCAGGCCGCCGGTCACGAGCGCGGCGCCCGCTATGTCCATGCTCGTTCTCTCGTGGCCGTGGCTCTCGCGCACCCAGCGCGGCGCGGCGACCATCGCGGCGACGCCGATCGGGACGTTGACGAACAGGACCCACTCCCAGCCGGCCCATTCGGTCAGCATGCCGCCCAGCAGCACGCCGACGGCGCCGCCGGCGCCGGCCAGCGCGCCCCAGATCCCGAGCGCCTTGTTGCGCTCGGCGCCCTCGGTGAAGGTCGTCGTGACGATCGACAGCGCGGCCGGCGAGACGATCGCGGCACCGAGGCCCTGCACGCCGCGGGCGACGATCAGCTGCTCGGAGGTCGTCGCGAAGCCGCCCGCGAGCGAGGCGACCGAGAAGAGGCCGAGGCCGAGGATGAAGACGCGGCGGCGGCCGAAGAGATCCGCGGCGCGGCCGCCGAGCAGCAGGAAGCCGCCGAACGCGAGCGTGTACGCGTTGACGACCCACTGCAGCGAGGAGTCGGTGAAGTCGAGGTCGGTCTGGATCGACGGCAGCGCGACGTTCACGATCGACGCGTCGAGCACGACCATGAACTGCGCGACCGCGAGGACGACGAGCGCGGCCCAGCGTTTCGGGTCGAGCTCCTCTCGGGTCGAGGCTGGTGTGGACACAGGGGCCTTCTCCACAGGTATAAGATTGGAACAAGTCGAACCGGAGTTCCGGTTCCGGATAGCACGATACGAAGGCCCGGTTCCGCTTGTCAACCCCATCCCCGAACACCAGACCGGAAGCCGGCGCGCAGGCGCAGGGCGCGGCCGCGCGCGCGAATGCGGGCGGCCCGGCCGGCGCGGGCGCGGCGGGGGACGTG
>JAEXXR010000011.1 GCA_023405705.1 Actinomycetes bacterium | reverse complement strand
CGTCTGCGAGGTGCCGAGGTGGGCGGCCATCGCCCGCTGCGCCGCATCGGCTCTGCCGGCGCGGATGTGGCGGACGACGGCGCGGTGCGCTCTGACGACCGCGCGGCGGTCGGCGAGGCTCGGGTAGCGGCCGGCGTCGCGCGCCTCGTGCGCCCAGCGCCGCTCCTGCGATCCCCAGACGCTCTCCAGCGCGCCGGCCAGCAGCCGCAGCGTCGTGCTGCCGCAGCGGTCGACGATCGCGGTGTGGAAGCGAAGCGCCTCGGCCGTGAAGGCGGCGCCGGCCTCCTCGTCGTCGGCCGCGGCGACCGACTCGGCGATCACGGCCTCCAGCTCGTCGGCGATCCGCTCGCGGTCGTCGCGGCTGGCGCAGAGGCCGGCGCAGAGCGGCTCCAGGACGCCGCGCGCCTCGGCGAGGTCGGCCATCGTCGTCCCCTCGGCCTGCATCACGAGGCCGAGGTGGTAGGCGGCGCTCTCGGCGTTGGGACGCAGCACCGTGGCGCCGCCGAAGCGGCCGCGGCGGATGCGGATCAGGCCCTCGGTCTCGAGGATCCGGAAGGCGTCGCGGATGCTCGGCCGGCTGACGCCGAACTCGGTCAGCAGCTCCGGCTCGGGCGGGATCTCGTCGCCGTCGCGAAGGTCGCCGGTGATGATCCGCTTGCGCAGCTTCGCCGCGACCAGCTCGCCGGTGCGCGGCGTGCGGATCTGGGAGGGCGCCTCTCTCATCGGCGCCCGACGCCTGACGGTGTTCTCCCGAGCATCAGAAAAACGACCATATCATTTCCATCGGCGCGATCAGCCGGGCTCGCCGCGGCGCTGCGCGAACGGTCCGGAGGTGGTGGCGCGGATCTGCAGATCCCGCATCACGACCCCCGGCGGGAGTGTCGTGAGGTACGCGATCACGTCGGCGACCTCGTCGGCCTCGAGCTGGAACGGAGAGACGCCCGGGCGGTCGAGCATCGGCGTCGCGACCGGGCCGAGCGCCAGCACGTGGACGCCGATGCCGTCGCGCTCGTGCTCGGCCTGGAGCGACTCGGCGAGCCGGTCGAGACCGCTCTTGGAGGCGGCGTAGGCGGCGAGGCCGCGCGCGCCCTTGCGGGCCGACACCGACGAGGTGAAGACGACGCGGCTCCCGGCGCTCAGCAGCGGCAGCAGCTCGCGCGCGAACAGGAAGCCGCCGGTCAGGTTGACGGCGATCGTCCGCTCCCACACGTCGAGCGGGTGGCCGGCCAGCTCCGCCGGCTCGAGCACGCCCGCGGCGTAGACGGCCAGTCTCAGCTCGCCCTCGAGCGCGGCGAGGTCGGCGGCGACGCGTCTCGCGTCGGCCTCGATCGACATGTCGGCGACCGTGACGGTGGCGCCGGTCTCCTCGGCCAGCTCGCGCAGGGGCTGCTCGCGGCGGGCGGTGACGTGGACGCTCCAGCCGTCGGCGGCGAGCCGGCGTGCGGTCGCGGCGCCGATCCCGGAGGAGGCGCCGACGACGACGGCCAGCGGGGCGCTCACGACCGCTCCCAGACCGGCGCGCGGCGCGCGGAGAAGGCGGCCGGGCCCTCGGCCGCGTCGGGATGGTCCCAGTGCTGCTTGATCGAGCTCCAGCCCTCCTCCAGGTGGCGCTCCAGCAGCTCGTCCTCGAACCGCCGCAGCGCGGCGCGCGAGCGGCGGATCGCGGCCGGCGAGCCGGCCTCGACCTGGCGCGCGAGCTCCAGCGCGCGCGAGAGCAGCCGCTCGGGGGCGACGACCTCGGAGACCAGCCCGGCCGCCTGCGCGGCCTCGGCGCCGAGTCGCTCGTCGCGGCCGAGCAGCACCATCCGCATCAGCGCGTCCGGCCGCATCCGCAGCCGCAGCGTCAGCGGCTCCAGCGCGGTCACCTGGCCCATCGTCACGTGCGGGTCGAGGAACGACGCCGCGTCGCTGGCGATCACGATGTCGCCGTCGGCGACGAAGTGCAGGCCGCCGCCGGCGCAGACGCCGTTGACGGCGACGATCACCGGGATCTCGGTGCTGCGACCGGGCAGGAACGACAGCTCCTCGGCGGCGGTCGCGCGCGGCTCGCGCTCGCTCGCGAGCAGCTCGACGTCGGCGCCGGCGCAGAAGCCCGGGCCGGCGCCGGTGACGACGACGCAGCGGGCGCCGTCGAGCAGCTCGTGGCCGCTCCACAGCGCCTTCAGCTCGTCCATCATCGTCTCGTCGAGCGCGTTGCGCCGCTGCGGGCGGTCGAGCGTCACGACGACGGTGTCTCCGTCGCGCGCGACCTGCAGCGCCGACCATCCGCCGGGGGAAGTCACTGGTCTCTCCATGTGGCAATCATATAGATGATTTGGTACGGTACTTGCCATGGCGTTCGAGTTGTCGGAGGAGCAACGCGAGCTGGCAGGGACGGTTGACCGCCTGCTCGCCGACAGTACAGCGGGCCCGCGCGGCCGTCAGCTGCTGGAGCGGTCGGACGGGTGGAGGGAGCTGTGGGAGGCGATCGCCGACCTCGGCGTGCTCGCCATGGCCGCCCCCGAGGAGGCCGGCGGGCTCGGGCTCGGTCCGGTCGAGCTGGTCGCGGTCGCGGAGGCCGTCGGCCGTCACCTGGCGCCCGGCCCCGTCGTCGCGACGG
>JAEXXR010000111.1 GCA_023405705.1 Actinomycetes bacterium | reverse complement strand
GCCAGCGCCGTCTTGCCGATCCCGCCCTCGCCGACCAGCTCCAGCAGCGCCGGGCGGCCGCGGCGGATCGCCTCGACCAGCTCGAAACCGGCCGCGAGCTCGCGCTCGCGGCCCGCCAGCGGCGGCTCCGTCCGCTCGATGGGGCCTGACACGCGGGAGAGCGTAGCGCCGGCGCGCCCACGGGAGTCCGAGCGGGAGGCGAAAGGGAACAGCTCGGGAACTTCCTCTCAAGCCGCGGCGCGGCCGCTGCCCGACGATCGATCGCATGATCGCTCCAGTGCAGTCCGCTCCGGCCGCGACCGGCCCGCGCCGCTTCGAGAACCCGGTGGTCGGCGACGTCGTCACGCTGATCGAGACCAGCGCCGAGACCGGCGGCGCGCGGACCCTGCTCGAGGTCGAGCTGGCACCGGGCGGCGGCACGCCGCCGCACCGTCATCGCACCTACGAGGAGCGCTTCCACGTCAACGAGGGGACGCTCGTCGTCGAGGTCGACGGGATCGAGCACGTGCTCGGACCGGGCGAGTCGGCCTGCGCGCCGGCCGGCTCGGTCCACCGCTTCGTCAACCACAGCGTCGCGCGCGCCGCCTTCGACGTCGAGCTGCGCCCCGGTCACGAGGGGTTCGAGCGGGCGCTGCGCGTGACTTACGCGCTCGCCGCCGAGGGCCGGGTCGACCGCCTCTCGCGGCCGCGCAACCCGCTCCACGGCGCGGTGCTGCTGCGCTGGTCGGAGATGGGCCTGCCCGGCAAGCAGGCCGTGCTCGACCGGCCGCTGCGCGCGCTCGCTCGCCTCGCCAGCCTTTGCGGCGTGGAGCGGCGGCTCGAGCGCCGCCATCTCGGCGGCTGAACCTCGACCCGGTGCACGAACCCTGGGACCTCCCCGATGCGACCGGGGAGGCGTCCCGCCGATCATCGAACGCGGTCGCCCGCCGCGTCCGCATACCTCGCCCAGAACCCGAAAGGACCCGCATGCCCGCATCGCCCCTGCGGCGGCTCGCCACGGCCGGCGCCGCCGCGCTCGCGCTCGCCGCGGCCGCCCCGGCCGCCGCCTCCGCCGACTCGATCCTGCACATCAGAGGCGGCGACGTCTGGCTGGCCAGCTCCGACGGCGCCCGCACCTTCCAGGTGACCGCGACCGGCGGCTGGTCCTACGCGTCGCAGTCCGACGACGGCAGCGTGATCGTCGCCTCCAGAGACCGCAGGCTGTTCGTGCTCAACCGCAACGGCGACGTCGTGCGCGAGCTGTCGACCGTGATCGGCAGCATATGGTGGCAGGGGCCGTTCGACCCGCAGGTCTCGCCCGACGGCCGCCACGTCGCCTACCAGTACTACACGACCACCACCGGGACGCTCGCGACCGGCGTCGCCTACGCCGCCACCGACGGCTCCAACCAGACCTTCGAGCTGCACACCGGCTGGGGCTACCCGACCTGGATCGACGACGAGACGCTGATGCACAGCGACCCGCCGAACGCGCTCTCGCTCGACGTGATCATCCGCAGGCTGGGCCAGCCCAACACCGAGGGCGACCAGTGGTTCCGCCACGACGAGCTGGAGCTGCGCGACGGCGACATCCGCGCCGGCAGGCTCGCCTTCGTCGGCGGCAAGGACGCCGAGTTCCTGCCCGTCTACCGCTACACCGGCACCCCGGGATCCGAGGCGACGGTCGAGTACTGCTACCACCACACCGGCCCGGCCGGCGGCAGATTCGAGAGCCCCTCCTTCTCGCCGGACGGCAGCGCGCTGGCGTGGGGCGAGGGCGACGGCATCTGGGTCGGCCCGGTCCCCGACCTCTCGCAGAGATGCCAGAGACCGGCGTCGAACGGCGCGCTCGTGATCCCCGGCGGCCGCTACCCGGACTGGTCGGGCGCCGACGTGCCGCCCGCGCGCGTGACCGAGCCCGACCCGAGAGTCGAGCCGAGAAGAGAGCAGAGACAGGATCAGAGAAGAGACGTCAGATCCGACCAGAGAAGAGAGACGGTCCGGCCGCAGCTCGCCGCGACGAAGGCGAAGCTCGCGACCGCGCTGAAGAAGGGCCTCACGGTGCGCGTGCGCAACGGCAGCGGCCGCATCTCCCTGACCGCGACGGTCTCCGCCGCGACGGCGCGCAAGGCCGGCCTCGGGCGCAGAGCGGTGAAGGTCGCCGCCGGCGCCGCGACGGCGAGAGGCGGCAGCGCGACGGTGCGGCTGCGCTTCACCAAGGCCGCCGTGAAGCGGCTCAAGCGCCTGCCGAAGGTCGCGCTGACGATCCAGGGCGCCGGCGCCCGCGCGACGGTGACGCTGAAGCGGTGAGGGGGTGAGCCGAGGGCCGCGCGGGCGTCGCCGCGCGGCTGCGCCCCGTCGTGCAGGGCCGAGGCGGTGCGTCGACACCGCGCGGGCAGATCGCGAGTCCGCGTGCCCGGGCGTCAAGCCGGACTTCGGAGGAAATGTGGCATATTCTGCCACTAGGCCCAATCTGCCACCCGGAGATCCTCTCGATGACCAGGCCCACCCTCACCGACGGCGCAGGCGCCGCCGCGACCGCGTCCCCGCCGAGCGCCGGCTGGGAGCCGCAGCAGATCGCCGCGCTGGCGGTGATCGCGATCTGCGGCGTGATCGTCGCGCTGACGCAGACGCTGCTGGTGCCGGTGCTCGGCGCGATCCAGGCCGACCTCGGCAGCACGACCGCCGGCACGCAGTGGCTGCTGACCTCGACGCTGCTGGCCGCCGCGGTGGCGGTGCCGGTCTTCGGCCGCCTCGGCGACCTCTACGGCAAGCGGCTGATGCTGATCGTCGCGGCCGGCTCGCTGACCGTCGGCTCGGCGATCTGCGCGCTGACGAGCGACCTCGCCGTGATGATCGCCGGCCGCGCGATCACCGGCTGCTCGGCGGCCGCGATCCCGCTCGGGATCTCGCTGATCGGCACGATCCTGCCGAAGGAGCGGGCCGGCACCGGGATCGCGCTCGTCAGCGCGACGCTCGGGATCGGCGGCGCGCTCGGGCTGCCGATGGCGGCGCTGATCGCCGAGCAGGCCGACTACCACGTGCTGTTCTGGGTCTGCGTCGGCGGCGGCCTGATCGCGATGCTCGGGATGCTGCTCGCCGTCGCCGAGCCCGGCGGCAAGGCGGTCGGGCGCTTCGACGTCGGCGGCAGCGTGCTGCTCGGGGCGACGCTCGTCTGCCTGCTGCTGCCGCTCTCGCAGGCGAACGCGTGGGGCTGGGGCGACCCGCGCACGCTCGGCCTGCTCGCCGCCGCGATCGCCGGGCTGATCGTCTTCGTGCTGGTCGAGCGGCGCGTCAGCTCGCCGCTGATCGACGTCGTCGCCAACGCGCAGCCGGCCCTGCTGCTGACCAACGTCGCCTCGATCTGCGTCGGCTTCGCGCTGTTCGCGTCGCTGATCGGGACCGCCTCCTACGTGCAGGCGCCGCCGGAGTCCGGCTACGGCTTCGGCTCCTCGGTGCTGGAGGGCGGCCTCGCGATGCTGCCCAGCGGCGTGATGATGCTGCTGCTGTCGCCGGTCTCGGCGCGGCTGACCGCCCGCCACGGGCCGAAGGTCACGCTCGCGCTCGGCGCCTCGATCGTCGCGCTCGGCTTCCTCTTCCGCATCGTCTTCGTCGACAGCTACTTCGAGATCCTGCTCGGCACGACGATCGCCGGCGCCGGCACCGGCATCGCCTACGCGGCGATGCCGAGCCTGATCCTGCTCGGCGCCCGGCAGTCGCAGCTGGCCGCCGCGAACGGCCTCAACGCGCTCTGCCGCACCGTCGGCAGCTCGCTCGCGAGCGCGATCGGCGGGACGCTGCTCGCCTCGATGACGATCAGCCTCGGCGCGTACGAGCTGCCGTCGCTCGACGCCTACAGAACACTGTTCGCGATCTGCGCCGGCGCGGCGCTGCTGGGGGCGCTGATCGCGCTGGTGATCCCGGCGGCGAGGCGGGACTAGTGGCGGGCCGCGCGCCGCGGGTCCGCCCGCGCCGGCTCAGCGCGCGGCGAGGATGCGGTCGAGGTGGCCGAGCGGGTCGGCGA
>JAEXXR010000072.1 GCA_023405705.1 Actinomycetes bacterium | reverse complement strand
GCCAGCGCCTGGAACTCCGGGTCGGCGTAGGTCGCGATCCAGCGGGCGTAGCCCTCGTGGTCCGGCGGGCCGGCGGCGGCGAGGCGCTCGCCGACCTCGGCGTAGCCCCACATGCAGGGGAGCAGCGCGGCGACCAGCTCGGCGAAGTCGCCGAGCGCGGCGGTGCGCAGCAGGAAGTCGGCGTAGGCGCGCGTGGTCGGCGTCGGGCGCTCGGCCTCCAGCTCCGCCTCGCTCACCTCCCATTCGGCGGCGAAGGAGCGGTGGAGGTCCATCTCGGTGACGAGGATCGCCTGGGTCAGCTCGGCGAACCGCCGCATCGTCTCCAGGTCGGGCGCGCGCGAGCAGCCCAGCGCGAGCAGCCGGCCGTAGTCGACGAGGTAGAGGTAGTCCTGCCGGACGTAGTGACGGAAGCGCTCGACCGGCAGCGTGCCGTCGCCGATGCCGCGCACGAACGGGTGGGCGTGCTGCGCCTCCCACACGTCCGCCGCGCCCGCGCGCAGCTCGGCGGCGAAGGAGCTCAGAGCGCGCCGCCGGCCGCGGCGGGGGCGGTCGGGTCGTTGCCGCCGTCGCCGGGCTGCTCGCGCGCGAGCCAGTCCTCGACGTCCATCGGGCGGTCCGAGAGGCGCTCGGCGATCGTCAGCAGGTCCGACATCGAGGCGACCTCCTCGACCTGCTCCTTCAGGAACCACTGCATGAACTGCTCGCTCTGGAAGTCGCCCTCCTCGCGCGCGACGCCGACCAGCGCGGCGATCTGGTCGCTGACGCGCTTCTCCTGCTCCAGCGCGAGCGCGACCGGCGCGACGAGGTCTGCGAAGCCGGTCTCCGGGGCGGCGACGCCCGGGATCGCGACCTCGGCGTCGAGGTCGAGCAGGTACTGGACCATCATCATCGCGTGGTTGCGCTCCTCGACCGCCTGCGCGTAGAAGAACGCGGCGAGGCGGGGCAGGGTCTCGCCGTCGTAGTAGACGGCGTTGGCGACGTACTGCTGGGAGGCGGCGAACTCGTTCGCGATCTGCTCGTTCAGACGCTCGACGAAGCGGGTGGCGGGCATGGGGCTCCTGGGATCGCGGTCTCGGAAATCGGCTCGCATGCGGGCGAGAAGCGATCGTAGAGGACCCGCCGGCACGCGAGCGGGCCGGCGTCGGGGCTATCCTCCCCCGAATGGCTACCTGTCTCGTGACCGGCGGCGCCGGCTTCCTCGGCTCGCACCTCTGCGACGAGCTGCTGCGCCGGGGGCACCGCGTCATCTGCGTCGACAACCTCGAAACCGGATCGCTGGCGAACATCCACCACATCCGCGTTCCCGAGTTCGTCCACCTCAACGTCGACATCATCGAGCCGTACTTCGTCGACGAGCCCGTCGACTTCGTCTACCACCTCGCCTCGCCCGCATCGCCGATCGACTACCTGCGGCTGCCGCTGCACACGCTGAAGGTCGGCTCGCACGGCACCCACCACACGCTCGGCCTGGCGAAGCAGCACCGCGCCCGCTTCCTGATCGCCTCCACCAGCGAGGTCTACGGCGATCCGCAGGAGCATCCGCAGAGAGAGACCTACTGGGGCCACGTCAACCCGATCGGCCCGCGCGGCGTCTACGACGAGGCGAAGCGGTACGCCGAGGCGCTGACGATGGCGTACCACCGCCAGCAGGGCGTCGACACCGCGATCATGCGGATCTTCAACACGTACGGTCCGCGGATGCGCCCGCACGACGGCCGCGCGATCCCGACCTTTCTGCGCCAGGCCCTGCAGGACCAGCCGATCACGGTCTTCGGCGACGGCTCGCAGACCCGTTCCTTCTGTTACGTGAGCGACCTGATCCGCGGCATGATCGCGCTGGCGGAGTCGGGTCACCACCACCCGGTCAACATCGGCAACCCGAGAGAGTTCACGCTCAAGGAGCTGGCCGACAAGGTCATCGAGGTGACCGGCTCGCGCTCGCAGATCGTCCACGAGCCGCTGCCGACCGACGATCCGCAGGTCCGCCAGCCCGACATCACGCTGGCACGGCAGCTGCTCGGCTGGGAGCCCGAGGTCGAGCTGCTCGACGGCCTGCGCCGCACGATCGAGGACGCCGGCGTCGAGATGCTGACCGGAAGCTCGCACTGACGCCTGCCGGAAAGGCCGGAACATCGATGCGTTCGGCCCGTTGCAGCTTGAGGAGGTCATGCATCGAGTGGCAAACGGCGCGCTGAAGGTCGACGAGCAGTCCGGACAGGGAGCCGCGGCCCCGCTCCTGTCCGACAGAGACATGCGCCGCAAGCGCCCGCCGGCGCTCTCGTTCCTGTTGCGCCTCGCGACCCTGCGCAAGCTGCTGCGGGTCGTCTCGCTGCTCGTGCTCGACTTCGTCGGCGTCTGGGCGGCGCTCTTCACCGCGCTGCTGCTGAAGGCCCTGATCAAGAGCAACATCGGGCTGTCGCCCGCGATCGACCTCGCCGCCGGGCAGACGCGCGACTTCCTCGCCTTCGCCTACCTCGTGACGGTCCTGCTGTTCGCGCGCTCGGACCTCTACGCCGACCGGCCCCGTCGCCCCGGGCTGACGAAGATCGTCGCCTCGCTGTTCCAGGTCACGATCGTCGCGCTGATCTTCGCGGTCGCGAGCGGCCAGGAGTTCCAGAGCTACTACATCTTCTACGGGTCGCTCGGCTTCGCGATCGTCTACGTCTCGTCGCTGCGGTGGGTCCACACGCGCGTCACCGGCTGGCTGCTCGGCAAGGCCGGCTACGCGCGCCGGGCGCTGCTGGTCGGCAGCGGCAAGCAGATCGACCAGGTCGCGCACGCGCTCGCCGCCTCGCCCGGCCGCCAGATCCAGATGGTCGGCTACATCTCGCTGACGCCGCGCCCCGACAACGGCCTGCGCTCGCTCGGCGCGCTCGGCGAGCTGGCGGAGGTGCTGGAGCGCGACCGCGTCCAGGAGGTGATCATCGCCGACCCGGACTTCCCCGCCGAGCACGCGGTCGAGCTGGTCGACCAGTGCCATCGCCGCGGCGTCGACGTCCACGTCGCGCCGTCGACGATGGAGATCCTCGTCCAGCGCGCCGAGTTCGTGCCGGGCCAGTCGGTCCCGCTGTTCACGCTCAAGCCGCCGGTCTTCGAGGGGATCGACTTCGCCGTCAAGCGGACCTTCGACCTCGTGGGCGCCTTCGTGATCCTGCTGCTGCTGTCGCCGCTGCTGATCACGCTCTCGGCGGCGGTCAAGTTCACCTCGCGCGGACCGGTCCTGTACCGCTCGCAGCGGCCCGGCATCGGCGGCGTCCCGTTCGACTGCTTCAAGTTCCGCACGATGCTCGACGGCGCAGTCGTCTCCGAGGAGGAGCTGGAGGCGATGAACGAGGCCGACGGCGCGCTCTTCAAGATCCGCGACGACCCGCGCGTGACGCCGGTCGGCAGGTGGCTGCGCCGCTTCTCGCTCGACGAGCTGCCGCAGCTGATCAACGTCGTGCGCGGCGAGATGTCGCTCGTCGGCCCGCGTCCGCTGCCGCTGCGCGACTTCGACCGTCTCGAGGAGTGGCACAAGAAGCGCTACCTCGTGCTGCCGGGGATCACCGGCCTGTGGCAGGTCTCGGGCCGCTCCGAGCTCGACTTCGACGACCTCGTGCGGCTCGACTTCGTCTACCTCGAGCGCTGGTCGGTCGCGCTCGACCTGGTGATCCTGCTGAAGACGATCCCCGCCGTCGTGATGCGGCGCGGCGCCTTCTAGCCGGCGCCCGGAGCGCGCGCCCCGCGCTCCAGCAGCGCCTCGACCTGCTCGCGCAGCTCGGCCGGGCTGAACGGCTTGCGCACGTAGGCGTCGGCGCCGGCGGCGAGCCCTCTCTGCACGTCGGCCTCCTGCACGCGCGCCGTCAGCAGGATCACCGGGATCGACGCCGTCTGCGCCCCCGCGCGCAGCTGCTCGGTCACGTCGTAGCCGGTCAGCCGCGGCATCATCACGTCGAGCACGCAGAGGTCGGGCAGCTCCGCCTGCGCGCGGTCGAGCGCCTCCTGGCCGTCGCGCGCCACCAGCACCTCATGGCCGAGCCGCTCCAGCCGGAAGGCGACGAGCGTGAGGATGTCCTCGTCGTTGTCGGCGACGAGGATCCGGGCCGATCCGCTCACGTGTGCTCTCCTGTCATGTCGGGGCGCCGGCCGGGGCGGCGTCGTCGGTGTCCTGTCGCGCCGCGCCGACGCCGCGTGGGCGCAGCGGCAGGCGGACGCGGAAGGTGGTGCCGGCGCCGACCTCGCTCTCGACCTCGATCCGGCCGCCGTGGCCCTCCGCGATCGCCTGGCAGATCGAGAGGCCGAGGCCGATCCCGGGGATCTCCTCCTCGACGGCGGTCGAGGCGCGGAAGAAGCGGTCGAAGAGGCGCGCCTGCTCGGCCGGCGGGATGCCGATGCCGGTGTCGGCGACGGCGAGCAGCGCCTCGCCGCCCGCGCGCCGCAGCGAGACGGTGACGCGGCCGCCGGCGGGCGTGAACTTGAGCGCGTTGGAGACGAGGTTGTCGACCAGCTGGCCGAGCCGGTCGCTGTCGCCGTCGATCTGCGGCAGCGGCTCGACCTCGTCGGCGACCTCGACGCCGAGCTGCTCGGCGCGCGGCTGCGCGCCCTCGACGGCGTCGCGCACGATCTGCGCGAGGTCGGCGCGGCCGCTGTCGAGCGCCAGCGTCCCCGCCTCCACCTGGGCGACGAACAGCAGGTCGCCGACGAGCCGCTGCAGGCGGCGGGCGTTGCGCTCGACGACCCCGAGGAAGCGGACCTGCTGGTCGTTGAGGTCGCCGGCCTCGCCCTCGCGCACCAGCTCGACGTAGCCGACGATCGACGTCAGCGGGGTGCGCAGCTCGTGCGAGACGAGCGCGAAGAACTCGTTCTTGAGGCGGTCGGCCTCGGCCTCGGCGGCGCGCCGCTCGGCGACCTGCACGACGAGGCTGGCGATCGCGTCGAGCGTGTCGAACAGCTCGGCGTCGGGGGCGGTCGTCTCCGCCTGCCAGAACTCCATCACGCCGAGCCGGTGCGCGCCGCGGCCGACGGGGATCGCGCCCGCGATCGGCAGCCCGGCCGCGGCGGCGGCGCGGGCCCGCGCCGAGC
>JAEXXR010000005.1 GCA_023405705.1 Actinomycetes bacterium | reverse complement strand
CGACAGCAGCGCGCCGCCGCGTCTCGTCGTCGGCCCGCCGCGCGTGAGCGCGCGCAGGCTGCGCGGGGCGAGCTTCGCCTGCGTGACGACGGCTCTTCTGCCGGCGCCGGGGCCGGGCTCTCTGCCGCCCGGGTCCTCGCCGCCGGGGACTCTCCCGCCGGGGTTCTCGCCGCCGGGCTGTCTGCCGCCCGGCTCCTCGCCGCCCGGCTCTCTCCCGCCGGGCTCTCTGCCGCCCGGCTCCAGCGCCGGCCGCCGCGCCGTGATCGAGTGGTCGCCGGAGCCGACCTCGGCCCGCAGCACGTCACCGTCGACGGTCGTCGGGACGGCTCTGCCGTCGACGTAGAGCGCCTCGGCCTCGCCGGGCTCCAGCGGTCGCCCGCCGGGGTCGCGCGGCAGCGTCACGACCGCGACCGTGTTGGCCGGCGCGGTCAGCTCCAGCACCAGGCCCTCCTCCTCGGAGCGCGTGAAGGCGGCGCCGACCGTGCCGCGCACCGTCGGGGTCGTCAGGCTGGCGCGGCCGAGCGTGCCCGGCTGCGGCGCGACGGCGAAGCGGCCCCAGCCGGCCTCGATCGGCCGCAGCCCGAAGACGCCCTTGGCGACGTTGATCACGGGGCTCGCCGCCCACGGGTGCGAGAACGACGTGTTCGGCTTCAGCGACGGGTCCCACGCCTCCATCACCGCGCCGGCGCCCAGCTCGATCATGTGGCGCCAGGAGCGGATCTGGTCGGAGGTCATCATCGCGATCGACGCGTCGGCGCGGCCGGCGTTCGTCAGCGCCTCCAGCACGAAGTTCGCGCAGAAGACCGAGCACGACATCGTGCGGTCGGCGAGGTACTGCGCGCCGCGTGCCGCTCTCTCCGCGTCCGCGACGCCGAAGGCGAGCGCGAAGGTCGTCGCGTGGACGGCCCAGTGGGCGATCGGGGTGCCGTCGTTGGCGAGCCCGTCGCGATAGGCCCCTCTCTCCTCGTCCCACAGCTTCGCGTTGATCGCCTCCTTCAGCCCTTCGGCGAACAGCGCGTAGCGGCGGGCGTCGAAGTCGCGGCCCAGCTCGCGCGCGATCTGCGCCATGTCGACGTACGCTCTGTACGCCCACGCGTTGATGACGGTGTTGTACTGCGAGAAGACGTAGCCGTCGCGCTCGGCGGCCGGCCAGTCGACGAGGTCGTCGACGCCGCTGACCGAGGTCGCCTTGCGCACCAGGCCGTCGTCGGTCAGGTAGGCGTTGGGCAGGAAGGTGCGCAGCTGCGCGTACTGCCGTGCCAGCGAGGCGGTGTCGCCGGTCTGCTGCCAGTCCTCCCACGCGGACAGGATCGAGGCGTAGCGCCACTCGGTCGGCCACGACGGCCGGAAGGTCGTGTACTCGGCCGAGTAGCGGGCGAGCGCACGGTCGGGGTCGAGCGCGTGCTGCGCCATCAGGTTGACGTACGTGTCGCCGCCGTACTCGGGGCCGCGCTCGCGCGTGGCGGAGTCCATGAAGATGTCGAAGTCGAGCGACTCGATCGATCTCTTCGTGAACTCCCACACCTCGTTCAGGTGCGGGTCGTCGGAGTCGAAGCTCGCCGCCTCGCGCTCGAACGGGTAGGAGAGCGCGGCGAAGCGGATCTGCTCGGCGCCGACGCCCGCCGGAAGGCCGGTCAGCTCGGCGTAGCGGAAGACGCGGTAGCCGAAGTGCTGCAGCGTCTGGTCGCCGTCGCGCAGCGTCCACGTGTCGCGGTAGTTGTTGCCGGTCCGCATCGCGTTGCGGACCGAGCCGTCGGGGTTCAGCTCCTCGCCCATTCTCAGCTCGATCTCCTGGCCGTCGACCCCGTCGGGGACGTGCAGCCTGATGCCGCCGATCCAGCTGCGGCCGAAGTCGACGCGCAGGTGGCCGGGCGCGACCTCGGTGACGTTCGCGGGCGCCTCGTCGTGCTCGTGCGCGTGCTGCGTCGGCAGGCCGACGAGCGACGGGATCATCGGCTTGGAGACGACGCCGCCCCAGCCGCTGTCGTCGAAGCCGGGGGAGGCGAAGCCCTCCGGGAAGCGGCGCGCGTCGAGCCGCTCGACCGGCGCGGCGAAGAAGTTCGTGCCGATCGAGCCGCCGGCCGGGTAGACGTCGGCGCCCGAGCGGGCGCGCCAGCCGGCGTCGCCGGTCCCGAACGTCTCGCGCGTGCCGTCGGCGTAGTCGACGACGAGCTGTGCGAGGAAGCGCTTCTCGGCGGTCGTGTACGCCTGCGCGGCGATCGCGTTCGCCTCGCCGCGGCGCAGCAGCTCGGTCACGTCGTGGCCGGCGTAGAGGTTGTCGCCCGATCTCGGCGCCGGCGCGGGGCCGAGGCCGACCAGTCTGCCGTTCACCCACATGCGGTAGACGTACTGCCGCGCCGGGTTGCGGGAGGTGGCGGCCGCGTAGAGCGTCGCGTCGGCGATCGGCTTGTCGGCGAGGTCGACCTCGTCGCGCAGGAAGGCCCAGTCGTCGCCGCCGGTCCGCAGGCACTGGCCGCCTCTGCCGACGAGCAGGCCGCCGTCGCTGGCGGTGCCGCAGCCGAAGTCGCTCGTGCCTCTGGAGAAGTCGTTTCTGTAGAGGACGGTCGTGTCGGGCGCGGTCACGGTGACGTCGTCCCACAGGGCCGTCTCGCTGCCGCCGTTGCGGAAGCCGATCGTGCCTCTGGAGAAGCCGGCGATCGTGCGCTGATCGACCTGCTGGCCGTCGACTCTCGTCGTGAAGACGTCGCCGCTGGCGGTGATCTCGAGCGTGTGCGGCTGGCCGTTGCCGAGCGTGATCCCGGCCGGCATCGCGATGAACGCGCCCTCGGTCGCATAGGTGCCGCCGATCTTCGTGTGCGGGACGATGCGGTTGTTGTCGCCGCGCACCTGCCACATCAGCGAGTTCTGGTCGTCGCGTGCGCGGAAGGTGATGCCGCCCGCGATCGCTCTGACCGTGACGGTCGCTCTGAGCGTGTAGTCGCCCCAGCCGGAGCCGTTGTCGACCGGCTCGGTCCAGACCGGCGTCGCGCTCCACTCGCGCAGCGCGGTGCCGAACTGCGCGGGCGGCGACCAGGCGCTCGGGGTGCCGGGCTCGCCGGGGGCGGCGCCGCGCTGCGCGGTCCAGGTGCGGACCGACCAGCGGTAGCGGGTGCCGGGCTCGAGCGCCGGACCGGCGTAGGGGACGGCGGTCGAGTCGGCGGAGGCGACGCGGCCCGAGTCCCAGACGGCGGCGCCGCCCTCGGCGAGGCCGGCCTGATCGCGCGCGACGCGCACCTGGTAGGCGCGCTGGACGACGTTCTCACCGTCACTGCGCACCTGCCATGACAGCTTCGGCGCCGTCAGCTCCTCGACGACCATCGGCGCCGGCTGCAGCTCGACCTTCAGCGCGGCCGGCGGCGGCGCTGCCGTCGTGTCCCCGTTCGCCGTCGCCGCGATCACCGGCACTGTCGCGAGCGCCAGCGCCGAAGCGGCCAGAGCCGTTCCGCGTCGGATCGTTCGTCCCACCGTCTCTCCTCTCTCCGTGTCCCTGCACCCGATCGGATCTGGTCGATCGACGCCAGATCGATCACGAACGAGCACAGAACGGAGCGATTCCTACCAGAAGTGGTCTGGTTGGGGCAAGGGGAGATGAGGGGAGAGAGGGTGTTGCGCGGGTGGGGGCGGGTGTCGCGAGGGCGTGCTGCGCCGCTCGCCCGCGCGGTGTCCTACGCGCGCGCCGCCGCCAGCACCGCGTGCGCGAAGCGCTCGGCGCTGCCGGGAGCGGCGGCGAGGTAGAGCGTCGGCTCGACCAGCTCCAGCTCCATCAGCCAGACCTCGCCGGCCGGCCCGGCGACGAGGTCGACGCGGGCGTAGAGCGGCTGCTCCCCAGCGACGATCTCCAGCGCCCGCACGGCGACCGCGAGCTGCTCGGGCGTGGCGGCGTCGGTCGTCGCGACGGCGCCGAAGTCGGGCTGGACGCGGAACTCGCCGGCCGGCGGCTGCTTGCGCACGACGTGGCTGAGCGTGCCGTCGCACCAGACCAGCGACAGCTCGCCCTCGGACTCCAGCGACGGCACGAACGGCTGCACCATCGCGGTGCCGCTCGCGGCCTGCTCGGCGAGATGGCGGGCGCCGGCGCCGTCCGGGTCGCCGGGCGCGATCCGCATCAGCCCCGAGGAGCCGAGCCCGATCGAAGGCTTCACGATCGTCTCCGCGCCGGTCCACCCGCGCTCGGCGAGCAGGGCGGAGAGGTCGAGCGCGGTGACCGCGCCGTCGCCGCCCGCGCCCGTCCCGCCCGCGCGTGTCCTGTCCGCGCGTGTCCCGTCCGCGCGCGCCCCGTTCGCGCTCTCGCCGTTCGCGCCTGCCCCCGCCG
>JAEXXR010000004.1 GCA_023405705.1 Actinomycetes bacterium | reverse complement strand
GAGCGGAGGCGGGCGACGCGGCAGCCGACGGCCTCGCGTACCTCGCGGTGCCCGGGGTCGCGCCGGCCTTCCCGGAGCGTGGCGAGGACGGGGTCGTGCGGATCCCGGTGGCGCAGGACGACGCCGGCTCGCCGTCGTCGTTCCACCTCGCCTTCCAGGCCGCCGTCGGGCGGACGCTGCCGCAGCACGGGCTGCTGGCGATCGCGCCGCCGGCACACCGCTTCGAGCGCCAGGACGCGCTCGACGTGCTGGTCGAGAGCCTCGACCTGATCGCCGGCCTGCGCCGCGCCGAGCGCCTCTGGACGCCGTCGCTCGGCGAGCTGGCGGCAAGCGTCTGAGGCGCGCGAAAGCTCCATCGACGTGTCGCGGCGCCAGAAACGGGTAGCACGGCGGCCGTCCCCCGTACATCGGCGAAAGGAGAGCGCGATGCGCTTCTCTCCCCGCTCACTGGCCGTGGTCACGGCCGGTGCGCTGCTCGTGCCCGCCGCGGTCACGGCCGGGCCTGCCTCCGCGCACCGCGGACATGGCGACGGCCACAGCTTCAAGCAGGGCTTCAAGCACGGCTGGAAGACGTCGCACGGCCGCGTGACGGCCGCGCTGCTGCTGCCGAAGACGACGCAGCTCGACCGCTTCGCGATCGCGGCCGGTCAGCTGGCGCAGGCGAACGGCGGCTCCGACGCCGTCAGAGCGCTCGGCGCGGAGCTGGTCAGAGACCACACGGCGCTGCTGCAGCAGAGCGAGGCGCTCGCCGGGGAGCTCGGCGTCACCCTTCCGACCGCGCTCGACCCGTGGGCCCAGCGGCTGCTCGACAAGCTCGGCACCGGAAGCGAGACGCGCAAGGCGCGCGCCGCGAAGTCGCGCCACCGCGGCTGGTCGGGCGGCTCGTTCGACGCGAAGTGGCTGAAGCTGCAGGAGTGGACGCAGGAGCAGGACCTGGCGCTCCACCTGTGGGCCGCCGTGCGCGGCGTCGAGCCGAGACTGCGCACGCTCTCACAGGGCGCGCTGGCGCCGGTCACCGCCCACCTCGCGGCGATCGAGGAGCTGGACGAGCTGCTCGATGACGACGGCCGCTGGTCGGGCCGCCGCGGCGGCGACGACGGCGACCGCTACGACCATCGCAAGCGCGGCGACCGTCACGACGGAGACCGCTCCCGCAGCCGCGGGCGCCGCTGAGCGGAGCGGCTGACGCGGGCGGGCGCGATCGCCCGCGCGAGGCCCGCGCGGGCCATCGCCCACGACGCAGAGCGCACCACGCCGCTTGCTCGCCCGCGCGACAGCACCCCGGGCCCACCTCCCCGCCGCCCGTTATGCTGGATATCGGAGCGGCGGGGGACGCTCAGGGGAAGTCGTCCGCCGACCTGTCCCTTCCCCTGGGAGGAGGAGAGAGCGTGCATCGCTCAACCCACGTGCACCGCGCGCGAGCGCTCGTCGCCGCGCTGATCGCCGCAGTCGTGCTCGTCACCGGGCTGGCCGCCGCGCCGGCCGGCGCCACCGGCGGCGACGCCGTCACGGTGATGACGCGCAACGTCTACCTCGGCGGCGACATCATGCGCCCGCTGAACGCGATACAGGGCCTGCCGCCCGAGCAGCAGGGCCCGGCCTTCGTCGCCGCGAACTCGACGCTGCGGGCGATCGTCGACCAGACGAGCTTCCCGCTGCGCTCCGAGCGGCTGGCGGCCGAGCTGGCCTTCACGCAGCCCGACCTCGTCGGCCTCCAGGAGGTCGCGCTGTGGCGGCAGGGGCCGCTCGACGGCAGCCCGGCCACCACGGTCGACTACGACTTCCTGCAGCTCCTGCTCGACGCCCTCGCCGCCGCGGGCGAGCCCTACGACGTCGTCCACGTGCAGCAGGAGTCCGACGTCGCCGGGCCGGCGGTCGTCGGCGGGACGCTGCGCAACGTGCGCCTGACGATGCGCGACGTGATCCTGCGCCGCGCCGACAGCGCGGTCAGCGTGCAGGCGAGCGGCGGCGGCAACTACACCACCCGCATCCCACTCGTCGTCGCCGGCCAGAGACTCGAGTTCATCCGCGGCTACAACTGGGCCGACGTGACGAAGGGCTCCAGATCGCTGCGCTTCGTCAACACGCACCTGGAGTCGGTCTCCTCCGACGTCGCCTACGCGCAGGCGGCCGAGCTGCTCGGCGGCCCGGCGGCGCCGAACGGCAGAGCGGCGATCGTCGTCTGCGACTGCAACTCCGACCCGCTCGACGCGAGCGTCAAGCCGGGCGAGAGATTCGCCCACCGCGACCCGTACCTGCTGATCACCGGCGCGGGCGGCTTCACCGACCAGTGGCTGAGATTCGCGCCGGCCTCGCTCGGCTTCACCTCGGGCCTCGGCGAGTTGGTCAACGACGCGCCGCTGGACGCGCTGAGAGCGTTCGACCACCGCATCGACATGGTCTTCGGCCGCGGCGCGGCGGGCGGCTCGCTGCCGGTGCAGTGGGGCTGGGTGACCGGCCGCAACCCGCTCAACCGCACCGCGACGACGCCGATCGGACGGCTGTGGCCCTCCGACCACGCGGGCGTCGTGCTGCGCGTGCAGCCGTAGCGACCGACCGCAGACCGCACCGCCCGGGCGCGCCGCCGTGGCGACGGCGCGCCGGGATGCGGCCGGACCGGGCGTGCGCCGCAC
>JAEXXR010000631.1 GCA_023405705.1 Actinomycetes bacterium | reverse complement strand
GCCGAAGGGCGACCGGGGGCCCGCCGGGCCCAAGGGCGACAGCGGCGCTCCCGGACGCGACGCGCGCGTCACCTGCCGCGTCGTCACACCGAAGAAGAGAGGCAGCAGGCAGCGGATCGCCTGTACGGTCAGGCTGACCGCCGGCGCCAAGGCGAAGCAGGCGAGAGCCCGCCTGGTGCGCAACGGCCGCACCGTCGCGAGCGGCCGGCTCGGCGCGCTTCGCACGACGCGCGCCGTCCATCGCGGTGGCCGCTACACGCTGAAGCTCGGTCAGCTGTCGCTGCAGGTGCGCCTGCGCTAGGACGCAGGCCCTGGCCTCGGCGAGTGACGCGGGTTCGGGCCGGGTCGCGGGTGAGGGGAGGGGAGGTGCGATCCCTAGGGGCTCCCTCGGTGCGCTCACCGATGGTGCGCTGCGCGGACCGATCGGAGACTCGACCCATGGTCTTCTCTCACGATCTCGGCGTTCTCTTCGCACTGCTGTGCGCAGTCGTCACCAACCTCGCGTACTTCTTCAAGCACCGCGGCGCGGCCGCCGCTCCGCCGGTGGACGTGCGGCACCCGCTCGCGTCAGCCGCCGGGCTGTTCCGGTCGCGCTGGTTCCTGGTCGGATGGCTCGTCGCGCTGGTCGCGTGGATCTTCCACGTGCTGGCGCTGGCGCTCGCGCCGCTCTCCGTCGTCCAGGTCGTGCTCGCCAGCGGCCTCGTGCTGCTGGCCGTGATGGCAGACCGCCTGTTCGGCTTCACCGTCGGCAAGCGCCAGTGGGCCGGGCTGGTCGCGATGGCGGTGGGGCTCGGTCTGATCGCCGTCACGCAGCCGGCGGTGCAGGGCTCGCACTCCTCCTTCTCGGTGACGGTGATGGTCGCCTTCGAGGGCGTGCTGCTCGCCGTCGGGGCGCTGCTGGTCGTCGGGCCGCGCGTCGTCGGCGCCCCCGCCAGGAAGCAGGGGCTGGCGCTCGGCGCCGCCGCGGGCGTCCTGTTCGGCGTCTCGGGCGCCGCGCTCAAGGCGCTCCTCGGCCTGCTCGGCGCCGAGGGTCCGCTCGGCCTCGTGTCGCCGTGGCTTCTGGTCGCGGCCCTCGGCTCGGTCAGCGCGTTCTACGCCTCGGCCCGCGCGCTGCAGGACGGCGACGCCGTCCCGGTCATCGCCATCACGGGCACCGCGGCGAACGTCGTGGGCATCGCCGGCGGCGTGATCGTGTTCGGCGACCCGCTGCCGGGCGACACCGTCGGCGTCGTCCTGCAGGTCACCGGCTTCCTCCTGATCGTCCTGGCCGCCGCGCTCACGCCGGCGCCGGTCCGCGCCGCGCGCGTCGAGCGCGCTGCGAGACCGTGCGCCGCCTAACATGCAGCGCGTGCGGGAGTCGACGTGAGCGGCCGGTCGGTCGAGGTGGGGCGGTGAGGCTCCCGACCCTGCGGCGGCCCGCCGGCGACCGCCTCGTCTTCGGCGTCTGCGCCGGCATCGCTCGCGGTGCCGGCGCGAACGTGCTCCTGGTCCGTCTGGCGTGCGTCGCGCTGCTCGTGGTCAGCGGCGGGGTGGGCGTCGTCGTCTACGCGGCGCTCGTCCTGCTGATGCCCGCCGAGCCGGGGCCGATCGCGTCGTGGTCGGCGCGATCGCCCGTCACTGCCGGCCTGCTGCTCGCGTTCGGCGCGGCGCTGTACGCGCTCGGGCTCCACGTCGTGACCCCGCCGTTGACCGTGCTGGTCCCGTCGGCGCTGTTGACGGCCGGCGTCGCGCTGGTGTGGCGCGAGATGACCAGAGCGCGGGATGCGGGGACGAGACCGCAGCCGGGCGAGCTCGTGCGGCTCGGCGCGGGCCTGGCGCTGCTGGTCGGCGGTGCGGTCTCGTTCCTGACCGACAGCGGCAAGCTGGCCGAGCTGTCGAGCGCGCTGATCGCCGGTGCCGTCGTCGCCGCCGGGTTGGGACTGCTCGTCGGCCCGCAGCTCGCGCAGGCCCGCGCGGAGGCGGCCGCGGAGCGTCGTCTGCGCATCCGCGCCGACGAGCGGGCCGATGTCGCCGCGCGCTTGCACGACTCGGTGCTGCAGACGCTGGCGCTGATCCAGAGAGAGGGCGACCCGCGCCGGGCGCAGTCGCTCGCGCGCCGCCAGGAGCGGGAGCTGCGCGGCTGGCTGTACCAGGGCGAGGAGCCGGGGGAGGCGGCGACGCTCGCCGGCGCGCTGCGCACCGCGACCGCCGAGGTCGAGGAGCACTACGGGATCGAGGTCGATCTCGTGCAACCTTCTGACGGCGCGCTGGACGAGGGCCTGGCCGCGCTGGCCGCCGCTGCACGGGAGGCGATGACGAACGCCGGCCGCCACGCCGGCGTGGAGGAGATCTCGGTCCTGGCCCGCGTGGGTGACGACGAGGCGTCGGTCTACGTGCGCGACTCCGGCCGCGGGTTCGACCCGGCCCGGGTGGCGGAGGACCGCCGGGGCGTGCGCGAGTCGATCGTCGGCCGGATGGAGCGCTGCGGTGGGCGGGCCACCGTCGTCAGCGCACCCGGTGCCGGCACGGAGGTGGAGCTGGTGCTGCCGCGAGGAGGAAGCTGACCGCCATGGCCTACCCGCTGCGCAAGGTCGTCATCGTCGACGACCACGTGATCTTCCGGGCCGGCCTGCGCGCCGGGCTCGGTCCCACCGTGAGGGTCGTCGGCGAGGCGGAGACGGTCGAGGAGGCCGTTCCGCTGATCCGCGCGCTCGACCCGGACGTCGTCCTGCTCGACGTGCACCTGCCCGACGGCGGCGGCGACGCGGTGATCGCGCCCGTCCACGCCGAGCGCCCGGGCGTGCGCTTCCTCGCGCTCTCGGTCTCCGACTCGCCCGAGGACATCCTCGCCACGATCCGCGCCGGCGCCCGCGGCTACGTGACGAAGTCGATCACGCACGAGAAGCTCGTCGACGCGATCCACCGGGTCGCCGACGGCGACGCGGTCTTCTCGCCGTGGCTGGCCGGCTTCGTGCTCGACGCCTTCGCCGGCAGAGCCGCCGCGGGCGAGCCGGCCGCGCGGATCGACCCGGAGCGCAACTCGCTCACCGCGCGCGAGCAGGACGTCCTGCTGCTGATCGCCCGCGGCTACCAGAACAAGCAGATCGCCACGCGCCTGAACCTGTCGGTCAAGACGGTCGAGACCCACGTCTCCAACGTCCTGCGCAAGCTCCAGCTGACCAACCGCAACGCGCTCACCCGCTGGGCGGCGCAGCGGCGGATGATCTAGACCCCTCAGGGTTCGCTCGGTGCGATCACCGATGGCCGGAGGCGCCATCGCAGTCGAGGCTGATGCGCATGAGCTCTCGCATGCGCATCGCCCTCGTGTCGCCCTACTCCTGGACCTATCCGGGCGGCGTGAACCGGCACGTCGAGGCACTGGCCGCCCAGTACCTCGCCCGCCGGCACGACGTCCGGGTGCTGGCGCCGTCCGACCCTGACGATCAGCGCTCGGCGCGCCGACACGGCGGCGCCCGTCCACAGGCCCGCGAGCTGCCGGATCACCTGGTGCCGCTGGGCCGCACTGTCGGGCTGCGAGCCAACGGCGCGGTCTCCAACCTCGCGCTGTCGCCCGCCGCCGTTCGCGTCGCGCGCCGCGAGCTGCGCAGCGGCGGGTATGACGTCGTCCACCTCCACGAGCCGGTCGCGCCTGCCGTCTGCTGGGACGCGCTGCTCTCGACCGAGGTCCCGCTCGTGGGCACCTTCCACGTGCACTCCGAGAACGCGGTCTCGCACGGGCTGGCCGCATCGGCCGGCGCCCGGCGACGCATGAACCGCCTGGCCGTGCGCATCGCGGTCTCGGAGGCGGCCGCCTGGACCGGACGCCGCTTCTGGGGCGGGCGCTACCGGGTGATCCCCAACGGCGTCGACCTGCTCCCGCCGGCCCCGCGCACGCCGCGAACGCCCGAGCGGCCGCTGCGCATCGCGTTCGTCGGACAGCCGGTGGAGCGCAAGGGGCTGCCGGTGCTGCTGCGCGCATTCGCGGCGCTGCGCGAGCAGGTCCCGGCGCAGCTGACGATGGTCGGGGTGCGGGCTGAAGACGCCGGGAGATGGTTGGAGGACCTCCGCGGCGTCGAGGCGCTGGGCCAGGTCGACGACGCCCGCAAGCGGCGTGTGCTCCAGGAGGCGGACGTGCTGTGCGCGCCGTCGTTGGGCGGGGAGTCGTTCGGGATGGTCCTGACCGAGGCGTTCGCGGCCGGGACGCCGGTCGTCGCCTCCGACATCGCCGGCTACCGCGACGTCGTCCGCCACGAGGTCGACGGCCTGCTGGTTCCGCGCGGTGACGCCGCCGCTCTGGCCGAGACGCTCCGCGCCCTCGCCGCCGACCCGGCCCGCGAGCAGGCGCTCGGCCGCAACGCCGCGCAGGCCGCAGGGCGCTTCGCCTGGCCCGGGATAGCCGAGCGCGTGCTGGAGGCCTACGAC
>JAEXXR010000537.1 GCA_023405705.1 Actinomycetes bacterium | reverse complement strand
CCGCCGCCGCCTCCGCCGCCGGACCACAGAGCGCCGGGCACCGTCGAACCGCCCCGCGACATCGTCGCGCCGACCGCGGCGATCACGAAGCGGCGCTGCGCGAAGCTGCGCTGCACGCTCACGATCGCGGGCACGGACGTCGGCGGCGAGGTCGTCCGCGCGACCGTCTCGCGCCAGCGGCTCAGCGGCTGCCCGAAGGGCAAGCGCGGCAAGAGATGCCGCGCGGTCGTCACCTCGCGCGCCGGAAGAATCGCTCCGAACGTCTTCCAGCTGACGACGCCGCGCCTGCCGCGCGCCAGATACCGCTTCACGGTCAAGGTCGCCGACCGCACCGGCAACGTCAGCAGGCCGGTGAGCGTGGCGCTGAACGTGCGCAGGTGACCCGGGCGGCGACCGCCGGCCGCCCGCGATCGGGGGAGCGTCCGCGCCGTGCTCGGTCGTGAGCCGCGCCGGCCGGCGACGCGCGCCGCGGACCGCCCGCACGCGTTGCTACTCTGGGATCGAGCGGCTGCCATGGGGCGAGTCGCAACCCCCCTTATGCCGGAGGACGGCCCGCCCTCCCCATGACTGACGAACTGACTGATCGCGACGGACCGCGCGACGAATGTGGCGTGTTCGGGATCTACGCTCCCGGCCACGACGTCGCCCGACTCGCCTACTTCGCGCTCTACGCGCTCCAGCACCGCGGACAGGAGTCCGCCGGCATCGCCACAACCGACATCGGCGGCAACATCATGACCCTGCGCGACCTCGGCCTCGTGTCGCAGGTCTTCGACGAGCAGAAGCTGCGCTCGCTGCCGGGGGACATGGCGCTCGGCCACGTGCGCTACTCGACGACCGGCTCCTCGGCGTGGGAGAACGCCCAGCCGGTCTACCGCTCCGACGACCGCGAGCTGGCGCTGGCGCACAACGGCAACCTGATCAACGCCGTCGAGCTGCACGCCGAGCTGCGCGAGAAGGGCGTCGCGTTCCGCTCGACCTCCGACTCGGAGATCATCGCCGCGCTGCTGTCGACCCATCCGGCGGAGAAGCTGGAGGACGCCGTCGCCGACGTGCTGCCGCGCCTGAGAGGCGCCTTCTCGACCGTCGTGATGACGAGAGAGAAGGTCGTCGCCTTCCGCGATCCGCACGGCCTGCGCCCGCTGGCGCTGGGGATGATCGGCGACCGCTACTGCGTCGCCAGCGAGACCTGCGCGCTCGACATCATCGGCGCCAGAGTCCTGCGCGACGTCGAGCCCGGCGAGGTCGTCACGATCGACGGCGGCGGGATCTCGACGCGGATGGCGGTCGAGGGCGAGCGCAAGGCGTTCTGCGTCTTCGAGTACATCTACTTCGCCCGCCCCGACTCGAAGATGAACGGGACGGTGCTGCAGGGCGCCCGCGGCCGCATGGGCGAGATCCTCGCCCGCGAGGCGCCGGTCGAGGCCGACCTCGTGATCGCGGTCCCCGACTCCGGCACCCCGGCGGCGCGCGGCTTCTCGCGCGCCAGCGGGATACCGCAGGACGACGGCTTCGTGAAGAACCGCTACGTCGCCCGCACCTTCATCCAGCCGGGCCAGGAGCTGCGCAAGCACGGCCTGAGACTGAAGTTCAACCCGATGCCGGAGATCGTCGACGGCAAGCGGCTGGTCGTCGTCGACGACTCGATCGTGCGCGGCAACACGACGCGGCAGATCATCCAGATGCTTCGCGACGCCGGCGCCAAGGAGGTCCACCTCCGCATCACGGCGCCGGCGATCCGCAACCCCTGCTACTACGGCATCGACATGTCGACGCGCGAGGAGATGGTCGCCTACGGCCATGACACGGAGGAGGCGATCGCCGAGGAGCTGGGCGCCGACTCGCTCCACTACCTCTCGCTCGACGGTGTCTACGAGGCCGTCAACGGCAGGCGCGAGCAGCACTGCGACGCCTGCTTCAGCGGCGAGTACCCGCTCCCGGGCACGCCCGGCGCGCAGGACAAGCACGCCTTCGAGAACGCCCTGCCGCTCGTCAACACCTGAGCGCGGCCGGCGCGCGGACCGCAGATGGACCCCCGCGCCGAGCTGCGCCGGATCTTCGGCTTCGACGCCTTCAGGCCCGGTCAGGAGGAGGCGGTGCGGGCGGCGCTGGAGGGCCGTGACGCGCTCGTCGTGATGCCGACCGGCGCCGGCAAGTCGCTCTGCTACCAGCTGCCGGCGCTCGTGCGCGAGGACCTGACGATCGTCGTCTCGCCGCTGGTCTCGCTGATGCAGGACCAGGTCGAGGGGCTGCGGCGGGTCGCCGGCGCGGCTGTCGGCCTCGTCAACTCGCAGCAGTCGTTCGCGCAGAACCGCGAGGTCCTGGCGCGCGCCCGCTCGGGCCAGCTGAAGCTGCTGTACGTCGCCCCGGAGCGGTTCGGCTCGCGCGGCTTCCTCGACGCGATCGCCGGCCTGCCGGTCGGGCTGTTCGTCGTCGACGAGGCCCACTGCGTCTCCCAGTGGGGCCACGACTTCCGGCCCGACTACTTCCGCCTCGGCGACGCCGCCCGCTGGCTGCGGGCGAAGGCGATCATGGCGCTGACGGCGACGGCGACGCGCCAGGTCGCCGACGACGTCGCCGAGCGGCTGTCGCTCGCCGAGCCGGTCCGCGTCGCGACCGGCTTCGACCGGCCCAACCTCTCCTTCGCGGTCGTCTCGTGCAGGTCGCGGGAGGACAAGCACCGCCGCGTCTCCACGGTCCTGCACGACCTCGAGTCGCGCCCGGCGATCGTCTACGCCGGCACCCGTGCCGGCTGCGAGGAGCTGGCCGGGCAGCTCGGCCGCGACCTCGAGCTCGACGTCGCCGTCTACCACGCCGGCCTCGACCGCGAGCGCCGCGCCGCGGTCCAGCGCGCCTTCATGAGCGGCGACACGCCGATCGTCGTCGCCACCAACGCCTTCGGGATGGGCGTCGACAAGGCCGACGTGCGGACCGTCCTGCACGCGACCGTCCCGCAGTCGGTCGAGCAGTACTACCAGGAGGCCGGCCGCGCCGGGCGCGACGGCAGGCCGGCCCGCTGCCTGCTCTTCTCCGAGTCGCGCGACAAGGGGCTGCACACCTTCTTCATCGAGCGGACGGCCGTCGAGGACGCCGCCTTCCGCGCGATCGCGCGCAGGCTGGCGAGAGAGGCCGGCGAGCAGGGCCGCTACGACGTCGAGCTCGGCCTGCTCGCCGACCTCGCCCACTGCGACCGTGAGCAGGCGCGCGCGATCGTCGGTCACCTCGCGCGTGCCGGCGTCGTGCAGCCGTCGCCCTCGCCGCCGGATCGCGCGACCGGCAGGGTCGTGGGGGAGTGGGACCGCTGGGCGCTGAGAGCGTGCAGGGAGTCGGCCGGCGAGGCGCAGAAGGTGCGCTGGCGCCAGTACCGCGCCGTCTGGGGCTTCGTCGAGCGGCGCAGCTGCCGGCGCGCCGCGCTGCTGCGCCACTTCGGCGACCGCCAGGAGCCGTTCACCGACCCGGGCGTGCCCTGCTGCGACGTCTGCGACCCGGCGCTCGTGCCGACCTCGGAGTCGGTGGCGGCGACGGTGCGGCTGCGCAAGCT
>JAEXXR010000500.1 GCA_023405705.1 Actinomycetes bacterium | reverse complement strand
GACGCGCGACGACGGCCTCGCGGTCGTCAGCTGGGAGCCGCTCGCCGCGCCGCAGGTGCGGACGCAGCCGACGCTGTCGGGCGTCGCGCAGGTCGGCAGAGCGCTCACCTGCGAGCTGGGGACGTGGAGCGGCTCGCCGTCGCTGGCGGTCGCGTGGCTGCGCAACGGCACGCCGATCGCGGGCGCGAACGCCGCGACCTACACGCTCGTCGCCGCGGACGCCGCCCAGCAGCTCGCCTGCCAGGTGACGGCGACCAACGCGGCCGGCTCGACGGTCGCCAGAACCCCGGCGATCACGGTCCCGGTGACCGGCGGTCCCGGCAACGCGAGAGTCCCGGTCGTCACCGGCAGATCGGCGATCGGCGAGAGACTGACCTGCGAGCCCGGCCAGTGGGCCGGCCAGCCGACCTTCACGTACGCGTGGCTGCGCAACGGCAGAGCGATCGCGAGACAGACGGCGACGACCTACACGCTCGCGCGCGCCGACGCCGGGCAGGCGATCCAGTGCGCCGTCACCGCGACCGCCGGCGGCGAGTCCGCGGCCGCGCAGACCGCCGCGGTCGGCGGGCCGGCGCGCCTCGTGATCCTGACGCAGACCGCGCTCGTCTCGCGCACCGGCGCGCTGACCGTCCAGGTCGCCTGCTTCGGCCCGACCGACTGCGTCGTGCCGGCGATGACGGCGACCAGCGGCCAGGTGATCGCGCGCGGGGCCGCCCGGACCGTCCGCTCCGGCACCAGCTGGCGCTACAGAATCCAGCTCGGCAGACGCGGTCTCTCGAAGCTCGGCCGGATCGGCTCCTCGATCCAGGTCCGCTTCGTCTCGACCCCGACCGGCGGCTACGGCGGCAACGCCCGCCTGACCTGGTTCGCGCCCAACGGCGCGCGCTGAGCCCGGTGACGCGCGGGGCGGCCTGCGGGCCGCCCCGCCCGCGCTGAGCGCCACCGTCGCCGGACCTCTGTCATCCCGTGCCCGCCCAGCGAGCACGCGATGACAGAGGTGCCGCTCAGCTCGCGGCCAGCCCGACGAGCTGCTCGGAGTCGCGCCACAGCTCGGCGGCGGCGCGCGCGTCGCGGGCCTGGGCCGAGTACGCGCCCTCGCCGCCGTCCCACTCGACGTAGCGGCCGTTGGGGCGGTCGTCGAAGCGGTGGTCGATCGCGATGCCGGCGAGCAGCTCGCCGGACCGCTCGGCGGTCGTCGCGCCCGGAAGCCGGGTGAGCAGCGGCGCGAGCCGCGAGTACGCCCGGCGGGCGGGCGCCGGATAGTGCTGCGCGAGCCCGGTCGCCGGCATCAGCCCCGGGTCGAAGGCGTGGACGGCGATCCGCGCGCCGGGCCGCAGCGTCTCGATCCGCCGGCTCAGCTCGAGCGCCGTCATCGCGTTCGCGAGCTTCGAGGTGGCGTAGGCGACCTGGCCGCTGCCGTCGCCGGGCGTCGCGAGCACGCGGGCCGGCGCCCAGCGCGGCGGCGGGAAGCCGAAGTTGCGCAGCCGCTGCGGCTTGTGCGTGCCGCTGGAGACGATCACGACGCGCCCGTGGTCGATCAGCCGTTCGAGCAGCAGCCGGATCAGCAGGAAGTGGCCGAGGTGGTTGGTGCCGAACGTCTCCTCGAACCCGTCCGCGGTGACGTGCCGCCGGTCGGTCCGCTGCATCCCCGCGTTCGCGGCGACCGCCCGCAGCGGCGGAAGCCCGGCGCGGTCCAGCGCGCCCGGAAACGCCCGCACCGAGTCGAGCGACGCGAGGTCGAGCGGCAGCGCGACCGCTCGCGCCGTCGCGATCGCGGCCTCGTTCAGCTCCGCCGCGACGCGCTCCCCTCGCCTCGGATCCCGCGCCGCGACCACGACCGTCAGGTGCGGCGCCCGCACGAGCGCCTCCGCCGCCGCCCGACCCAGCCCCGACGTCGCGCCGGTCACGACGACCGTCGTCTCGGGCGAGCGAGCCGGTCCCGCCTGCGCCTCGGCGCCGCTCGCGACGACCGTCGCGCTCGCATCCGCGTCCGCGCCGCTCGCGCCTTCGGCCCCACCGCCGCTCGCCTCCGACACGCCGACCGCCCCCTCGGATACGCTCGCATCGTTCATGACGCAAACGTTAGCAATACAAACGTTCGTTGCGCAAATGATGTCGCCGGACGGTGGCGGGGGCGGGCTGCCCGCGAGACTGCCGACGGGCCTGCTGGTCGACAGACTGGTCCGCGTCGCGGCCGCGCGCTGGCCCGAGCAGTACGGCGAGCTGGGCGTCCCGAAGTCCGCGCTGGTCGTGCTCGTCGTGCTGGCCGCGGAGGGCCCGCTCCGCCAGGCGCGCCTGAGCGAGCGGACCGGCGTCGACAGAGCGACCCTCGTCGCGCTGCTGAACGAGCTGGAGCGCCGCGACCTCGCCCGCCGCACCCCCGACCCCGGCGACCGCCGCGCCCACGTCGTCTCGATCGCCGACTCCGGCCGCGCCCTGCTCGCCCGCGCCGCCGAGCTGGAGGCCGCCGACGACTTCTTCGCCGCCCTCACCACCCGCGAGCGCGCGACCTTCGACCGCCTCCTGCAGAAGCTCCTCACCGCCCACGGCGGCGGGTAGGACGCGGCGCCCACCGCCGACCCGTGGTTTGCCTGATGCGCTCGCCCCTGGCGGGTGGTTGGGTGGGCGGGTGCCCGATCGCAGACGCCTCTCCATCGCCCTCGCCGTCGTCGCGCTGACCGCGCTCGCCGGTGCGAGCGCGCCGGCCGCGGCCGTCGCCGCCAAGCCGAAGATCCCGAACATCCCGAATCTGCCGAGACCGCCGAAGGTGACGCGCTACGACGCGCTGCTCGACGTCGCCGGCTACATCGAGGTGAAGGTCGAGAAGGACGACACCGGCGACTGCGTCCCGGGCCGCGACTTCACGATCGAGCTGGAGACGTCGTTCGAGCTGGGCGGGCCGAGACGGACGGCGATCACGGTCGTCAACGGCGCGGTCGTCTCCGGCATCGCGAACAACCGCGGCGGCGTCTCGCACAAGGGAACCCTCGCCGCCTACCGCGAGAGCAACTACTGCCCGCCGAGCAGAAAGCAGGAGATGCCGAGACGGCCCACCTGCACGAGCGGCAGAGGCCGGCTGACGGCGATCCTCGGCAGCGACGTGAGCGGGCTCGACGACGAGAACGCGCCGCTCTCCTTCCCGGTCAACATCGGACTGACCCGCCGCGGCGGCGCGACCCAGGACGCCTCCTGCCGCGAGCATCTGACGTCGCTGGAGGCGGCCCGCAGACCGGAGGCCAGCGAGCTGAACCTGTTCGAGCTGGGGATGCAGGGGATGGTCATCCCGATCGGCGCGGACAATTTCGACTTCTCCGGGCTGAGAACGGGCCGCTGGCTGAGACGGGTCGTCACGCTCAACGGCGCCTGCGACCACGTGCTGATCGGCAGAGCGCCGTCGGCGGCCGCCGCCCAGCAGCGCAGGTCGCTGTCGAAGTGCACCGTCAGAGGCAGAATCTACGTCGCGGTCAAGCGGCTGCCGCCGGCGAGAAGAAGAGCCTGAGGGGGAGCGGCGCGGAGCGCGGAGGTCGCCTCGGGCGGCCTCCGCTCGCACGATCAGAAGGGGCCGTGCGGCCCGCCGCTGTAGATGTCGAGGTTGAAGTAGTAGAGGGGCTCCCAGATCGGGGCGCCGAAGCTCGTCGTCCCGCAGTTTGAGCCCACCGGGTACGACGTGCCGCTGGAGATGCCGACGGCGTTCGCGACGCTCGCACCGTGCCACGGGCCGCCGCTGTCGCCTCTGCACAGCTGCAGGTCTCTCGCCTGGATCAGGTTGCTGAGCGTGGCATCGCCGTAGCTGACCGTCACCGCGCTGTACTCGACGGTGCCGCACGAGGAGCCCGACGTCGCGCCGTTCTTGCACAGCACGTAGCCGGCTCCGGGCGCCGTCCATTCGAGGCCGGCGCGGGCGGTCGAGTACCCGACGCTCCAGTTGAACCAGCCGCCGAAGATCTTCCACGTCGGCGCATAGACGTCGATCATGCCGGCGTCGGAGCGTCCGTAGCCGTAGAAGTACTGGAGCGAGAGGCCGATCGACTGGCAGGTCCACGCGTCCGATCTGCACGTGTTCTGGTTGGCGACGAGCGGCTCCCTGTTGAGGCAGTGACCGGCCGTCAGCATCGAGGCGACCCACGGATTGCGGTTGTACATCGCGACGAACCAGGAGAAGGAGCAGCTCGCGCCGCCGTTCCAGAAGCGCGCGCCGCCGATCAGGTCGTCGCAGAAGTGGCTCAGCCCGCCGACGCCCGCGGTGGTGCTGCAGGCGGCCGGACCGGCGGTCAGGCCCTCGTCCTTCGCTGCGGCGGTCACGACGGGGACGCCCTCGTTCGACCGGCTGACGGCGGCAGCCACGGCGGCAGCGTCAGTGCGTGCGCGTGCGCCGGCGTCGTCGGCGACCTCGACGGTCACCTCGCCGGCGGCGACGCCGACCTTCGCGCGTCCCTCGGCGATCAGCGGCGCGAGCTCGTCCGTCGCCTGCTCGCCGGCGGAGAGCAGCGCGGCGTTGTCGTATGCGACGCGCTCGACGCGGTGGTCTCCGGGACCGAGGTTGCGCTCGGCGAGCGCGTCGGCGACCTGCTCTGCGGTCGCCTCGCCGGTGATCAGGACGACGAGCTGACCGCGGTCGTTGTCCCACCAGACGTCGGCGTAGCCGTCGCCGAGCAGCTCGCGCAGCACCGGCCCGATGCTCGGAACCATGCTCTGCGTCGCGAGACGGTGACGGGCGACGTCGTCGCCGACGCCGTACTCGCGCGCGTAGTACTCGACGGCTTCCGGCAACAGCGCCTTCGTCGCCTCCGCGCGCGTGACGCGGAATGACATCTGCTCCGGGCGCGGCGGCGCCGGCGGGGCGCCGTACGCGGCCTCGGGCAGCGGCGCCAATCCGGCACCGGGCGCCTGTCCGACGCCTTCCTCCGCGCCGGTGGCGATGCTCGCGAACGACAGCAGCGCGGTCGCCCCGATCGCCAGCGCTGCGCCGATTCGACGGGATCGAACGGTCACGATATTCCCCCTTGAATGGACGTGCGCGCCAGAGGAGCTGGCGCGTGCGCATCATGGGGTTCGGCTGAATCGCGCCCTGCGGACGAGAGCTATTGCGCAGCTTCGTTCGCCTTTCGGCGCACCGAACGAGAACGGCGCAACAGATTCCGCTGTGCTGCGCTCAGCGGCGCACGGTGACCGTCGTCGTCGTGGCCTTCGCGCCGCGC
>JAEXXR010000498.1 GCA_023405705.1 Actinomycetes bacterium | reverse complement strand
CCCACGCGCCGAAGCGGTCGGCCGGGAGTGCGGCGGCGCCGTCGTGGTAGGCGTCGAGCAGCGGCGCGGCCTCCTCGGCCGGCAGGTGCTCGATCCCGAGCGCCGCCGACAGCAGCACGAGCGCGCGGTCGACGCCGTCGGCGTCGAGCTGCCGGATGCGTGCGGCGACGTCGGCGTCGGCACGCGGCAGCGCGCTGTCGGGCTCCCCGGCGAGGTGGTAGGTCCAGCCGTCGGCCGCGGGCTCCAAAGAGGGGACCGCCCCCCGCCGCTCGAGAGCGGCGAGGAGCGGTTGTGAGAGGAGATGCTGATGCACGTCGATTCGCATCGACGAGAATTCTAGCTAAACCCGACCGAAATAGCCAGGAATAAGAAATGGAGCGACGCCCGCGGGCGATCGGGCCGCTCTCGGCGGCTCGATCGGCGCGGCTTCTCCAGGGGTGCGACCGACGGCCGCGCGGGGCTCAGCCGCGCTTGCTCCAGGCGGCCGGGTCGCCGGCCAGCGCGGTGACGTGCTCGGGCAGCTCGCCGGCGACGACGTCCGCGAGCGTCGTGCGGTCGAGCACGTCGCGCAGCGCGGCGCGCGCGGCGACCAGCAGCTCCGGCAGGCTCTCGGCCGCGCCCTCGTAGGAGAGCTCGTGCGGGCGCTTGCCCGAGACGTTCGCGAGCGGGCCGTCGATCGCGCGGATCACGTCCGCGACCGCGATCTCGTCTGCCGGCGCGGCCAGCAGGTGGCCGCCCTCGACGCCGCGGCGGCTCTCGACGATCCCGGCGCGGCGGAGGTCGTTGAGGATCTTCTCCAGGAAGCGCGGCGGGATCTGCTGCGCGGTGGCGATCGTCTCGGCCTTCACCGGCCGGTCGCCGTCGGCTGCGGCCAGCTCGAGAGCGGCGCGCAGCGCGTAGTCGGTCTTCGCTCCGATTCGCACGTCTTCGATTCTTGTCTATTCCGACCCGAAAGGCAAAATTGCAGGACTGTTCCGGCCGGCGGCAGACGTCGTCGGCGCGGGGACCGTATCGCGTCGCCCGGCGGCCGGGCCGGCAGAGGACCGTCAACCGCCCCCGGACGGGGGAATCTCGCTACACTGCGTGGCTCGCGCCGGTTGGCGACCGACTCTGTGTCTGCCGCCGGTCGCTGGCACTTGCCCTGAGACGACGACTGGAAACCTGCAAACACCATGGCTCGCGGAGACGTTCGCATCGCAGTCACCCTCGCATGCGAGGAGTGCAAGCGGCGCAACTACCAGACGAACAAGAGCAAGCGGAACAATCCCGAGCGGATTCAGCTTCGCAAGTACTGCCGTTGGTGCAAGAGACACACGGCCCACCGGGAGACTCGCTAGCTCTCTAGCGACGAGACGACGTGGCCCGCGACCGCAGACGAGCGAAGCAGCGCAAGGAGCAGCAGTCCGGCTCCGGCACCCCCGCTAACGGCGAGGGCAACTCCGCGCTGCCCGAGGAGAACCCGCTTCACCAGCATGAGCCGGCCGAGCTCGCCTCGGGCGAGGTCGACCTCGCCGACGCGCAGCTCGCGGTCGGGCGCCCGGAGCTCGCCAACGCGGACGCGACCGGAGCGGCGGAGCCGTCGCTCGGCGGCAGCACCGCGGACGAGCTGATCGAGAGCGCGCTGGAGGACGACGGCGAGCCGCTCGGCAGCGACGGCGACGACGGTCGCGGCGGAGACGGCGGCGCAGTCGTCGCCCGCGGCGGCGACCGCTCGCCGGAGCCCAAGCGTCGTGAGGGCGGCCGCTTCATCAACTTCCTGCGCGGCAGCTGGCGCGAGCTGCAGCGTGTCCAGTGGCCCGACCGCACCCAGGTCGCGCAGGCCACGGCCGTCGTGATCGGCTTCGTCGCCATCGCCGGCGCCTTCCTCGGCGCCGCGGACTGGCTCTCGTCGCGGATCGTCGACCTGATCGTCTGAACCGGCTCGCGCCCCTTCCGAAGGAAACCTCCCCCGACATGTTTCGCTGGTACGTCGTCAACACCTATTCCGGTCACGAGAACAAGGTCAAGCACAACCTGGAGCACCGCGTCGTCTCGCTCAACCAGAGACGCGCCGTCCGCCAGGTGGTCGTGCCGACCGAGTCCGTGACCGAGATGAAGGACAACCAGAGAGTTGTCACCGAGAAGCGCACGATGCCCGGATACGTGCTGGTCAACATGGACCTGAACGAGGACTCCTGGGCGCTCGTCAAGGGCACGCCCGGAGTCACCGGCTTCGTCGGCGCGTCGAACGAGCCCGTGCCGCTCACGCAGGCGGAGGTCGATCGGCTGCTGCACCGCGAGACGGCGGAGCGTCCGCGCACCCGCGCGCAGTTCGCGATCGGCGAGTCGGTCAAGGTGGTCTCCGGGCCCCTCTCCGACTTCTCGGGCGAGATCTCGGAGATCAACGAGGACGGCGCCAAGCTCAAGGTGCTGGTATCAATCTTCGGCCGCGAAACCCCGGTCGAGGTCGGTTTCGACCAGGTGAAGAAGATCTGACATGGCGAAGAAGGTTCTGACAGTCATCAAGCTCCAGGCCGTTGGCGGCCAGGCGAGCCCGGCCCCGCCGGTCGGCCCTGCGCTGGGCCAGCACGGGGTCAACATCATGGAGTTCGTCAAGGCGTTCAACGCCCAGACGCAGCAGGACACGGGGACGGTCATCCCCGTCGAGATCACGGTCTACGAGGACCGGTCGTTCACGTTCGTCACCAAGAGCCCGCCGGCCGCCGTGCTGATCAAGCAGGCGCTCGGCATCGACAAGGGCTCGCCGGAGCCGCACGTGAGAAAGGTCGCGAAGATCACCGAGGCCCAGCTTCGTGAGATCGCGGAGAAGAAGCTTCAGGATCTGAACGCTCACGACGTCGACCAGGCGGCGAAGATCATCGCCGGGACCGCACGCTCGATGGGCGTGGAGGTGGTGTGACGGTGGCCAAGCACGGCAAGTCCTACGTCGAGGCGCGCCAGCGCTACGACCGCGAGCATCTCTACGAGCCCGCCAAGGCGATCTCGCTCGTCAAGGAGCTCAAGCGCTCCAAGTTCGACGAGTCGGTCGAGGTGCACATCCGCACCGGCCTGAACGTCCGTCACGCCGACGAGCAGCTGCGCGGCACGATCGCGCTGCCGCACGGCCTCGGCAAGAACGTCAAGGTCGCCGTCTTCGCGCAGGGCGACAAGGCCCGCGAGGCCGAGGAGGCCGGCGCGGACGTCGTCGGCGCCGACGACCTGGCGAGAAGAATCGAAGAGGGCTTCAGCGACTTCGACGTCGCGATCGCGACGCCGGACCTGATGCCGGTGGTCGGTCGCCTCGGCCGCATCCTCGGCCCGTCGGGCAAGATGCCGAACCCGAAGGTCGGCACGGTCACGATGGACGTCGCCAGAGCCGTCGAGGAGTCGAAGGCCGGCAAGGTCGAGTACCGCACCGACCGCACCGCGATCGTCCACATGGTGATCGGCAAGTCGAGCTTCGACGAGCAGCGGCTGCTGGAGAACTACGCGGCCGTCGTCGAGGAGCTCGTCCGCGCGAAGCCGTCCGCGGCCAAGGGCAGATACATCCACTCGATCACGCTCGCCTCGACGATGGGGCCGGGCATCAAGGTCGATGCCTCGCGCACGCGCGACATCCTCGGGGAGGCGCCTGTCGCGGCGTAACCCCGTCCCAGAGACGCACTGCCAGAGACCCCCGGCGAGCTAAGTCCGGGGCAGGCGGAGCATCGGACGACCGGGCCGTCGCGGCCCGCCGCTCTGACGCCCGCCTCCGTGCGGGCGTTTCGCATTTTCCGCACCGGAGCCGCGCTCCGGCTCCGTTGGAAGAAGACAAGAGAGCGATCTGACATGAACAGAAACGAGAAGGCGGCGGTCATCGACCGGATCGCCGAGGAGATCGAATCCTCCTCGGCGGTCTTCGCGGTCGACTACCGCGGCATCACGGTCAGCCAGGTCGCCGACCTGCGCACGAGACTGCGCGCGTCGGACACGACGCTCAGCGTCGTCAAGAACTCGCTGACCGAGCGTGCGGCCGACAAGGCCGGCGCCGAGGCGCTGAAGGAGATCCTCGCGGGTCCCACGGCGCTCGCGTTCGTGCGCGGCGACGCGGCTGCTGCCGCGAAGACGCTCAGCGACGCGCAGAGAGAGACGCAGGTGCTGGAGTTCAAGGGCGGCCTCATGGACGGCCAGGCCGTCACGCCCGACGAGATCAGAGCGATCTCGAAGCTCCCGTCGCGCGAGGTGCTCTACGGGCAGCTCGTCGGCGTCGTCGCCTCGCCGCTCAACGGCCTCGCCCGCACGCTCAACGCCCTCATCTCGGGCGTGGCGATCCAGCTCAGAGCGATCGCGGACCAGGGCCTCGTGGGCGGCAACGCCCCGGCGCCCGCCGCCGACGCGGCTCCGGCCGCCGAGGCGCCTGCTGAGACCGAGGCCGAGGCTCCCGCC
>JAEXXR010000494.1 GCA_023405705.1 Actinomycetes bacterium | reverse complement strand
ATCCCGAGCGGCGCGCCCCGCGCCGCGGTCGTCGAGGCCATCAGGTCCTCCCCCAAGGTCGTGGTCGGGCTGCCCCGCAAGTCTGCGGCGGGCGGCCGTCGCGGCGCATCGGGCGACCGGACGATCGGCGGGCGTGTGCCGCTGGCCGGGGGAGGTCGTGCGCGCAGGCCGAGCGCGGTCCGCGCCTGCTCGCGCGCGCCACCGATCGGAGCGCGGCGACGAGGCGGCCAGAGATATCCAGTGATTAGACAACTGGCCTTCCTCGCGTTAGGCTGGGCGGGTAATGGGTCGCAGGTCCTCGGGAGGTGCGTGCGAGTGCGGGTGCTGGAGGCGCCCGCTTCGTCGTCGTTCCGGCGACTGGTCATCTGCCGGGCGTTCGCCGGCGAATCGCGGGTGGCCGGGGGAGGCGCGGGCTCGCGCCAATGCACGTCATACGCTGTTGATGGAACAGTGATCCGGTGATTGTATCTCTGTCACGGCTCCTTTCCTTCCCCAGCCTCGGCGAAAGGCACGCACTTGTCCAGCAGAACGATGTCCGAGGGACCGCTCCCCGGTGCGCTGACGCGCTCCCGGTTCCTCCAGGCCTCCGCGACCGCGGTCGCCGCGCTCTCCGGCGCGCAGCTCATCTCCGGCTGCGGCTCGACCGGCTCCGGCGCCGCCGGTGAGGAGGGGCCGGCCGGCGGTCCGCCCGACGCGCCGACCGGCACCTTCACCTTCCCGCTCGAGGGCGCGACGACCGGCTTCGACCCCGCGTACTCGGGAGCGCTGCTGTCCGACTACGTCGTCGTCCACTCGATATTCGACCGGCTCGTCGCCTTCGACCCGGCCTTCACGAGACTGGTGCCGTCGCTGGCGACCGCGTGGGAGCAGAGCGACGACGCGCGCGAGTTCACGATCACGCTGCGCGAGGGCGTCAGATTCCACGACGGCGAGCCGCTCGACTCGACCGCGCTGAAGGCGACGCTGCAGTACCTCAGCACGGCCGAGGGCGCGATCAGCGCGCTGCTGCTGCCGCCGAGATACGTGCGGCTCGACGACAGCGACCCGACGCGGCTGCGGATCGTCACGCCGGCGCCGCAGCCCGACTTCATCCGCAACCAGGCGTTCCTGTCGGTGATGTCGCCGAAGGCGATCGCGGCCGGCGGCGAGGCGCTCAAGCGCAGACCGGTCGGGACCGGCGCCTACCGCTTCGACCAGCGCCGCTCCAACGGCGGCGTCGTCGTCTCCGCCAACGACGGCTACTGGGGCGCGGGACCGTACTTCGAGCAGGTCGAGTTCGACGTGATCGCCGACGCCGGCGCGCGGATCAACGCGCTGCTGACGAGACAGGTCGGGATGGCCTACCGGCTGCCGCCGACGCAGGTCCAGCGGGTCGCGAACGCCGGCGGCGTCCGCACCGTCTCGGGCGAGGTCTGGTCGGGCGTCTACATCGCCTTCGTCTGCAACAAGGCGCCGTTCGACGACGTGCGCGTGCGTCGCGCCTGCGCCCATGCGGTCGACAAGCAGGCGCTGATCGACGCGATCGCGCGCGGCCAGGGCAGAGTCGCCGACACCTTCTCGCCGCGCGGCGTGCTCGGCTACGCGGAGCCGGCGGTCAGATACGCCCACGACCTCGAGCGGGCGCGGTCGCTGATGGCCGAGGCCGGCCTCGCCGACGGCGCGGAGGTCGTGATGTGCGTCTCGACGGCGCAGTACCTGCAGCCGCAGCTGGCGCAGGCGGTCGCCGGGCAGCTCGGCGAGATCGGCATCAGAGCACGCGTCGAGGTCGTCGACCCGGTCGTGCAGAGCAAGGCGCTGATGGACCCGGAGCAGAGAACGTACGACATCTTCCCGACCGACTGGACGTGGATCACCGGCGGCCCGCTGCTGCAGCAGGCCGGCACCGTCCAGAGCGCCGCGCGCTTCCAGGACAGAGCGCTCGACGCGGCGCTGGCGGCGATGGGCACGACCCCGGACGGGCCCGGACGCGACGCCGCCTTCGCCGCCTTCGAGGGCGCCTTCAGCCGCGCCGTCCCGATCCTGCCGCTGTTCCAGAGCATCTACAACGACGGGCTGCAGGACGACGTCGGCGGCTACGAGGAGACGCCGAAGAACGGGTACGGCCCGGACTTCTTCCCGATGTACCGGGCGGCCTGAGCGGTGATGAGACGCTCCGCACTCGCCCGGCACCCGCTCGCGCGCCTGACGCTCAGCCGGCTGGCGCAGGGCGTCGTCGTGCTGATCGGGGCGCTGCTCGTCTGCTTCGCGCTGTCGGCCGCGACCGGCGATCCGGCCGACGCGCTGAGCGTCGGCCAGATCGGCGCCGACAGCGAGCAGATCGACGCGCTGCGCGACCACCTCGGCTACGGCGACCCGTTCCTCGCGCGGCTCGGCGACTTCTTCGCCTCCGCGCTGCGGGCCGACTTCGGCAGCTCCTACCGGACCGGCGACGGCGCGCTGCCGACGGTGCTGGAGGCGCTGCCGAACACGCTCGTGCTGGTCGGGTGCGCGCTGGCGCTGGCGCTGTCGCTCGCCGTCGCGCTGGCGCTCGCGTCGGTCCTGCACCGCAACAGATCGCCCGACCGCGCGATCCGCGGCGGGCTCGCGCTCGCGCAGGGCGTGCCCGACTTCTGGCTGGCGGTGATGCTCGTGCTGCTCTTCTCCGTCACGCTCGGCTGGCTGCCGAGCATCGGCTTCGACGGCCCGTCCTCGCTGGTGCTGCCGACGCTTGCGCTCGCGATCCCGGTGCTGCCGACGTTCGTGCGGCTGATGCGCGGCAGCCTGCTCGACGTGATGAAGCTCGACTTCATCACGAGCGTGCGGGCGAAGGGCCTCTCCGAGTGCGACGTCGTGCTGCGCCACGGCGTCCGCAACGCGCTCCCGCCGCTGATCACCTTCACCGCGCTGCAGATCGGCTGGCTGGTCGGCGGGACGATCATCGTCGAGTCGATCTTCGCCTGGCCCGGGATCGGCAACCTCGCCGTCGAGGCGGTGAAGGCGCGCGACGTCGGCGTCGTGCAGGCGGTCGTCGCCGTCACCGCGCTCTCCTACGTGCTGCTCAACCTCGCGGCCGACCTGCTCGTGGCGGTCGCCGACCCGCGGATCCGGAC
>JAEXXR010000234.1 GCA_023405705.1 Actinomycetes bacterium | reverse complement strand
CTCGCCGATCGTCGGCGCGCGGCCGAGCGTGCCGGACAGCTGGTCGGTCGCGCGCGCGACGTCGAGCGCCGCCTCCTGCACCCCGCGCGGCAGGTGCAGCCGCCAGGTCGTGTCGCGGAAGTGGCGTCGCAGCTCGCCGCTGATCGTCGGGATCGCGAACGAGCTGAAGCGGGCGCCGTATCTGGGGTCGTAGCGCTCGACCGCCTTCACGAGCCCGAGGTAGGCGACCTGCTCGAGGTCCTCCAGCGGCTCGCGCCCGCGATGGAATCTGCGCGCCAGTCTGCGCGCCAGCGGCATGTACTCGACCGCCGCCCGCTCGCGCAGACGCGGGTCCTTCGTCTCTTGGTAGCGCCGCAGCAGCGTCTCGCCGTCCAGCGAACGCGACGCCGTCGGCGGCGACATGGAGCGAACGCTCATGTCAAGAGCCGTTCCCGCTCTCCCGCCGGGACATGTCGGGTGAAGCCGCACCGGCGCCCGGAAGGTCCGGGCGCCGACCACCCTGCCCATGCGCGTAGGCTTGACGCCATGGCCTACACCACCGCCGAGGGACGACAGCAGCTGCTCGACACGGTCGCCGAGGCGATCGACGCACTCGGCGAGGCGCTCGCGCGGCTCGGGGTCGCCTACGAGGAGCTCGACGAGTCGCGCGGCGACCTGCTGGAGGAGCGGCTGTTCGGCCCGGTGCAGAAGGCGTACGGCCGCCTGCGCCGCGCCCATTCCTCCTTCGCCGAGCGCTCCGGGCTGCCGACCCGCACCTTCGCGCAGCCCGACGCGCCGGCGGCCTGGCACCACGCCCGCAGCCTCGTCGAGGAGGCGGCCGACGCGGTCGCCGACGCCGACGACGGCCTCTCCGAGCTGCAGGACTCGCTGCTGCCGGTCGAGGTCGGCGACCCGGCTCTGCGCGCCGAGCTGGCCGACGTCCGCAGCGTCCTCGGTCCGCTCGACGACGCCGCCGAAGCGGTGCTGCGGCAGCTCTGGCGGTAGCGGGCCTAGTCGGCCGGCCGGCTCTGGATGACGAGCAGGCCGCCGGACGGGAGGTCGCCGCCGGGAGAGGGCTCGACGCCGGGGCCGCCGGGCGAGTCGATCGCCTGCAGGCGGCGCGAGAAGGCGTGCGCGACGCGCTCGGCGTGCGCCTTCGCGAGGTCGGCGTGCGGGCCGGCGAACAGCTCGTCGACGGTCGCGCGCCAGAGCGACAGCCAGCGCTCGAAGTGGCCGGGCTTCAGCCCCACTCTCAGGTGCAATTGCACGTGCGGGGCGAAGGCGCCGCCGCCGTAGCTGCGCGCGTCGAGCAGGATCGTCTCCCAGAAGGAGGCGATCACCGGCAGGTGCGCCTCCAGGTCGAGTCTCGCGACGTCGGTGAAGATGAAGCCGATCACCGGGTCGGTCATCGCGCGCCCGTAGAAGGCGCGCACGAGCGCGTCGCAGTCCTCGCGGGTGGTGATGTCGGCGCGGTCGCTCACGTCACCAACCATGGCAGGTGCGGCAGCGATCGTGGTTGCGGTCGCTCACAGGAAGGCCCGGGCCACGATGGGGTCCGGAGTGCATGTCCGGCCGGGTCGCGCGCGCATATCGTCGCCACGCGTGACCGCCACGCTCAGCACGCCCTCCTCGCTCGGCCCCGGCCTCGACGCGATCTACGCCTCCGTCCTGCGCCGCAGCCCGGCCGAGCCCGAGTTCCACCAGGCCGTGCACGAGGTGCTGGAGACGATCGGGCCGGTCGTCTCGCAGCATCCGGAGTACGTGCGGCAGAAGCTGCTGGAGCGGATCGCCGAGCCCGAGCGGCAGATCATCTTCCGCGTGCCATGGGCCGACGACCGCGGCGAGGTGCACGTCAACCGCGGCTACCGCGTCGAGTACAGCAGCGCCCTGGGGCCCTACAAGGGCGGGCTGCGCTTCCACCCGTCGGTCTCGCTCGGGATCGTCAAGTTCCTCGGCTTCGAGCAGGTCTTCAAGAACGCGCTGACGGGGATGCCGATCGGCGGCGGCAAGGGCGGCGCCGACTTCGACCCGAAGGGCCGCTCCGACAGCGAGATCATGCGCTTCTGCCAGTCGTACATGACCGAGCTGCACCGCCACGTCGGCGAGTACACCGACGTGCCGGCCGGCGACATCGGCGTCGGCGAGCGCGAGCTGGGCTACCTCTTCGGCCAGTACAAGCGGATAACGAACCGCTACGAGTCGGGCGTCCTGACCGGCAAGGGCCTCGCCTGGGGCGGCGCCCGCGTGCGGCGCGAGGCGACCGGCTACGGGACCGTCTTCTTCGTGCAGGAGATGCTGGCGCTGCGCGACCAGTCGCTCGACGGTCGCACCGTCGTCGTGTCGGGCTCCGGCAACGTCGCGATCCACGCGATCGAGAAGGCGCAGCAGCTCGGCGCGCGGGCGATCGCCTGCTCCGACTCGACCGGCTACGTCCACGACCCCGACGGGATCGACGTCGCGCTGCTGAAGCAGGTGAAGGAGGTCGAGCGGGCGCCGATCTCCGCCTACGCCGCCCGTCGTCGTCCCGGCGCCCGCTTCGTGCCGGGCCGGCCGGTGTGGGAGCTGCCGTGCGAGGTCGCGCTGCCGTGCGCGACGCAGAACGAGCTGAGCGAGGCCGACGCCGCGGCGCTGGTCGCCGGCGGCGTGCTGGCGGTCGCCGAGGGCGCCAACATGCC
>JAEXXR010000194.1 GCA_023405705.1 Actinomycetes bacterium | reverse complement strand
GTTCAGCCGCCCACTGCGCCGCCGGCCGGCGGCTCGCCAGCGCCGCCGCCACCTCCCGGGCGACGTGGTCGGGGCGGTGGGTCACGTCGTGGTGGGTGAAGCGGAGCAGGAGGACGCCGCGGAGGGCGAGGTGGTTGCCCTTCTCGCGGTCGCGCTGGAACGCCTGGCGCGTGCCGTGGGACTGCCAGCCGTCGACCTCGACCGCGACCCGCTCGGACGGCCACCAGACGTCGACCTCGCAGTCGTGGACGATGCGGTTCATGCGCGGGCGCGGGAGCGCGAACCGCTCCGTCAGTCCGTAGAAGAGCTCCTCCAGATCGGACCGGGTCCGGCGCAGGCCATGGGCGCGGGCGTCTGCGAGCGCCGCAGCGAGCGCGGCGTGGCCTCCGCCGGGCCGGGTCCGCGTCCGCTCCATGATCCGCTCGATCTCGCGCACGTCGTTGCGATGGACCCGCTCGGCCTCGTGGAGCGCGCGGCGCAGCTGGTGCGGTTGGACGACGTCCGCGAGGTCGACGAGGGTGCGGGCGAGGGTCGTGACGGGGATGGCGTCGAGCTGCGTGACCTCGCGCGAGGGGAGGGCGGCGCGGTGGAGCGTCGTGCCTTCCGGAGCGCGGCGTTTGGCGTCGGTGGTCACGTCGATCAGCCGGTGGTTCGCCGGGCGGATCCCGTAGAGGCCCGCGGCGTCGCGGTGGCTCACGACGGCGCCGGGTCCGGAGGCGAAGACCGCCGCGAGGAGGAGGCCGTCGCGGCTCAGGCGGCGGTGGCCGACCGCGTAGACGCCGCGGTGGACGAGGTGGAGGCGCCCGGTGCGGAGCCGCCCCTCGATCTGCTTCGTCGACAGCCCGGCCGCGAGGAGCTGCTTCCTGTGGACCACACCGAACTGGCGATTCGCCAGTTCGGCCAGCCGCGCATCCGGAACTCCGGTCGTTTGTACCCCTCTGAGGGGTGCAAACGACCGGAGTTACGACTCGGGCGGCGGCATGCCGCCGAGCGTGGCAGGCCCGCCGGGATCGGCGCTACGGCCGATCCCGACGGGGCTGCGGAGAGACGGCTACGCCGGAGCCGGGACGCTGTCGTCGTAGCGGTCGCCGCGGTCGGCGAGGTCGACCAGGGACGCGGGCGGGTCGAAGCGCTCGCCGTATCTGGCGGCCAGCTCGCGCGAGCGGGCGACGAAGGCGGCCGGGCCCGTGCCGTGCTCGGGGTGCTCGTAGCCGTTGATGTACTGGAGCACGCCGCCGGTCCAGGCCGGGAAGCCGATGCCGAAGATCGAGCCGATGTTCGCGTCGGCGACCGACTCGATCACGCCCTCGTCACGGCACTTCACGGTCTCCAGCGCCTCGACGAACATCATCCGCTCCTCGAGGTCGCGGAGGCTGATCTGCGACGGGTCGGAGACCGGCGGGAACGCCTCTGCGAGGCCCTCCCAGATGCCTGCGCGTCTGCCGTCGGCGTAGGCGTAGAAGCCGCGGCCCTCGAGCTTGCCGGGACGGTCGAACTCGTCGAGCATGCGGTCGATCACGGCCTCGGACGGGTGGCCGTCCCAGCCGCTGCCGATCGCCCCGGCCTCCTGGGCCGCGACGCGGATCTTGCGCATCAGCTTCAGGTTCAGCTCGTCGCTGAGCTGGAGCACCGGAGCCGGGTAGCCGGCCTGCGAGGAGGCCTGCTCGATCGTCGGCGCCGGGATCCCCTCGACCAGCATCGAGATGCCCTCGTTGATGAACGTGCCGATCACCCGCGAGGTGAAGAAGCCGCGCGAGTCGTTGACGACGATCGGCGTCTTCTTGATCTGCTTGGAGAAGTCGAGCGATCTGTAGAGCGCGTCGTCGGAGGTGCTGTCGCCCTTGATGATCTCCAGCAACGGCATCTTGTCGACGGGCGAGAAGAAGTGCAGGCCGATGAAGTCGCTCGGCCGCGAGACGCCCTCCGCCAGCTCCGTGATCGGGAGCGTCGAGGTGTTCGAGCCCAGCAGCGCGTTCGGCGCCAGGTGCGGCTCGATCTCGGCGAAGACCTTCGCCTTGACGGCCGGGTCCTCGAAGACCGCCTCGATCACGATGTCGGCGCCGGCCGCGGCGGCCGGGTCGGTCGTCGGGGTGATCAGCGCCAGCAGCGCGTCGCCCTTCTCCTGCGTCGTCTTGCCGCGCGAGACGCCCTTCTCGACCAGTCTCTTCGAGTAGTCCTTGCCGCGCTCGGCAGCCGCCTGGTCGACGTCCTTCAGCACGACCTCGATGCCGGCCTTCGCGCAGACGTACGCGATCGCCGCGCCCATCATGCCCGCGCCGAGGACGACGGCCTTTCTCGCCTTGTACGGCTCGATGTCGGCCGGACGGCCGCGGTCGCCGTTGACCTGCTGGAGGTCGAAGAAGAACGCCTGGATCATGTTCTTCGCGACCTGGCTGACGGCCAGCGACGTGAAGTAGCGGCCCTCGATCACGAGCGCGGAGTCGAAGTCGACCTGCGCGCCCTCGATCGCGGCCGCCATGATCGCCGCCGGGGCCGGGTAGTTGGCGCCCTTCAGCTGCTTCTTCAGGTTGGCCGGGAAGGCCGGCAGGTTCATCGCCAGCGCCGGGGTCGACGGCGTGCCGCCGGGGATCTTGTACTTCTTGTCGGCGTCCCACGGCTGCTGCGCCTCGGGGTTGGCCTCGATCCACTTCTTCGCGGCCGGGATCAGCTCCTCGGGCGTCGCGACCAGCTCGTCGACGATGCCGAGCTCCTTCGCCTTGCCCGGGCGGACTCTCTGGCCCTGAAGCAGGAGGCCCATCAGCGCGCCGACGATGCCGAGCATCCGGACCGTGCGCACGACGCCGCCGGCGCCGGGCAGGAGGCCGAGCGAGACCTCGGGGAAGCCGAGCTGGATCTTCGGGCTGTCGACGACGACGCGGTAGTGCGTCGCGAGCGTGATCTCCAGGCCGCCGCCGAGCGCGGTGCCGTTGATTGCCGAGACGACCGGCTTGCCGAGCGTCTCCAGGCGGCGCAGCTGGCTCTTGACCTCTCTCAGGTAGGTCGCGAACTCCTGCGCGTTCTCCGGTCTGACGGCCTTCAGGTTGTTGAGGTCGCCGCCGGCGAAGAAGGTCGACTTCGCGGAGGTGAGGACGACGCCCTTGATCGAGTCCTTCTCGGCCTCGAGCCTGTCGACCGTCGCGCCCATCGAACGGGCGTAGGCCTCGTTCATCGTGTTGGCGCCCTGGTTCGGGTCGTCCAGCGTCAGGATGACGACGCCGTCGGCGTCCTGCTCCCAGCGGATCGTGCTCTCACTCATCAGATCGCCTCCACGACCGTCGCGATGCCCATGCCGCCGCCGACGCAGAGCGTCGCGAGGCCGTATCTGCCGCCCGTGCGGTGCAGCTCGTCGATCAGCGTGCCGAGGATCATGCCGCCGGTCGCGCCGAGCGGGTGGCCCATCGCGATCGCGCCGCCGTTGACGTTGACCTTGTCCATGTCGAGGTCCATGTCCTTGACGAAGCGCAGGACGACCGCGGCGAAGGCCTCGTTGATCTCGACGAGGTCGAGCTGGTCCTTCGTGATGCCGGCCTTCGCCAGCGCCTTCTTGGAGGCGGGCGCCGGGCCCGTCAGCATGATCGTCGGGTCGGCGCCGGAGACCGCCGTCGCGAGGATGCGGGCACGCGGCTTCAGGCCGAGCGCCTCGCCGGTCTTCGCGTTGCCGATCGCCAGCAGCGAGGCGCCGTCGACGATGCCGGAGCTGTTGCCGGGCGTGTGGACGTGGTCGATTCTCTCGACCCAGTGGTACTTCTGCAGCGCGACGGCGTCGAAGCCGCCCATCTCGCCCATCGCGGCGAACGACGGCTTCAGCTTGCCGAGCGTCTCGGTCGTCGTGCCGGCGCGGATGAACTCGTCGTTGTCGAGCACGACGTGGTCGTTGATGTCGAGCACCGGGACGACCGAGTTCTTGAAGCGGCCCTCGGCCTGCGCGGCGGAGGCGCGCTCCTGCGAGCGGACCGCGTAGGAGTCGACGTCGTCGCGGGAGAAGCCCTCGACGGTCGCGATCAGGTCGGCCGAGATCCCCTGCGGGACGAAGTCGGTCTGCAGGTTGGTCTCCGGGTCGAGCGCCCAGGCGCCGCCGTCGGTCCCCATCGGGATCCGCGACATCGACTCGACGCCGCCGGCGAGGACCATGTCCTCCCAGCCGGAGGCGACCTTCTGGGCGGCGACGTTGACCGCCTCCAGGCCCGAGGCGCAGAAGCGGTTGAGCTGGACACCGGCGACGGTGTCGGGCAGCCCGGCCTTCAGCGCGGCGGTCTTCGCGATGTCCATGCCCTGGTCGCCGACCGGCGTGACGCAGCCGAGCACGACGTCGTCGATCCGGTTGGGATCGAAGCTCGCGTTGCGCGACAGCATCTCGTGCATCAGCCCGACGACGAGGTCGACCGGCTTGGTGGTGTGCAGGGACCCGTTGCTCTTGCCCTTGCCGCGCGGCGTGCGGAGGGCGTCGAAGACGAGCGCTTCGGTGCTTGACATGTCTCCTACCTCGTTTGAGCTCGCTGAGGCGGCCCTCTCGGATCCGCATCGGGCGGACTGATTGGCCGGTCAACCAATACTGTGGCAGGTCCGGCCGCGGGGATGTCGAACCTCCCACGCGCGCGGGGTGCGCGCAAGGGCGTGGACCGGCCGCGCGAGCCGCCGCGAAGACCGAGCTGGCGCGTCCGCGCGCCTGCGGACGGGCGGAGCGTTCGGCCCCGAACGCATCTGGGCAAACCGCCCGCATGGCCCCGGGGGACGAGCCGCAGCGGCGTCGCAGAGGTGGATCTTCCCTGCTGACGGACGCGCACGAGTTCTTCCGCCGCGGCCCGGTCAACGCCGAGGGCTGGAGCATGCTGATCGGCCGCGACCGCGACTGGGAGCGCTCCTATCGCGACCGCTGGGCCCACGACAAGGTCGTCCGCTCCACCCACGGCGTCAACTGCACCGGCTCCTGCTCGTGGGAGGTGTACGTCAAGGAGGGGATCATCACCTGGGAGAACCAGGCGGTCGACTACCCCTCGATGGGCCCGGAGATGCCCGACCACGAGCCGCGCGGCTGCCCCCGCGGCGCCTCCTTCTCCTGGTACACGTACTCGCCGCTGCGGGTCAAGCACCCGCTCGTGCGCGGCAGCCTGCTGGAGGCGTGGCGGGCGCAGAAGGCGCGGCTCGGCGGCGATCCGGTCGCAGCGTGGAAGGCGGTGCAGGACGACCCGGTCGCGCGCGCGACCTACGTCGGCCAGCGCGGCAAGGGCGGCTTCGTGCGCGCGAGCTGGGAGGAGGCGGCCGAGCTGGTCGCCGCCGCGCACGTCCACACGATCGCCGCGCACGGACCCGACCGGATCCTCGGCTTCACGCCGCTGCCGGCGATGTCGCCGGTCTCCTTCGCCTCCGGCAGCCGCTTCGTCTCGCTGCTGGGCGGCTCGATGCTGAGCTTCTACGACTGGTACGCCGACCTGCCGCCGGCCTCGCCGCAGACCTTCGGCGACCAGACCGACGTGCCCGAGTCGGCCGACTGGTGGAACAGCAGCTACCTGATCATCTGGGGCACGAACATCCCGATCACGCGCACCCCGGACGCCCACTTCATGACCGAGGCGCGCTACCGCGGGCAGAAGGTCGTCGTCGTCTCGCCCGACTACAGCGACCACACGACCTTCGCCGACGACTGGCTCCCCGCCCAGCCCGGCACCGACGCCGCGCTGGCGATGGCGATGGGCCACGTCGTGCTGAGAGAGTTCTGGGTCGACCGCGAGGTGCCGCGCTTCCGCGACTACGCGCGTCGGTTCACCGACCTGCCGCTGCTGGTGACGCTGAAGGAGCGCGCGGACGGGTCGGTCGTCCCCGACCGCTTCCTCTGCGCCGACGACCTCGGCTCCGAGGAGGAGCACGCCGCCTGGAAGCCGGTCGTGCTCGACGCCGCCGCGGGCGGGGAGCCGGTCGTCCCCAACGGCTCCGCCGGCCACCGCTACGAGAGAGCGCCCGGGCGCTGGAACCTCGAGCTGGGGGCGGTCGAGCCGCTGCTGTCGGTCTACGAGGGGGCCGAGGGCGAGGCGGTCGCGGTGACGCTGGCGCGGTTCGACGAGGGCGGCGCGAGCGGGGCGGTGCGCGAGGCGGGCGGACCCGGCGGCGGAGGCGGAGCGCCCAGGACCGCGGCCGCGATCGACGGCGGGACCACGATGGTCCGCGGCGTGCCGGTCCGCGAGGTCGCGGGCAGACGCGTGACGACCGTCTTCGACCTGCTGCTGGCGACCTACGGCGTCCCACGCGACGGGCTGCCGGGCACGTGGCCGAGCGGCTACGACGACCCGGCCGTCCCCTACACGCCCGCGTGGCAGGAGCCGATCACCTCGGTCGATCGCGTCGCCGCCGTCAAGGTCGCGCGCGAGTTCGCGCGCAACGCAGAGGTCTCCGACGGCCGCTCGATGATCGCGATGGGCGCCGGCACCAACCACTGGTTCCACTCCGACCAGACCTACCGCTCCTTCCTGACGCTGCTGCTCGTCTGCGGCTGCGTCGGGCGCAACGGCGGCGGCTGGGCCCACTACGTCGGGCAGGAGAAGATCCGCACCTTCGCCGGCTGGCAGCAGCTGGCGATGGGGCTCGACTGGCGGCGGCCGGCGCGCCTGGCCCAGGGCACCGCCTTCTGGTACACGCACGTCGACCAGTGGCGCTACGAGCGGATCGCGCCGGAGGAGCTGGCCTCGCCGGTCGGCGACGGGCGCTTCAGAGGCGTCCACACGATCGACGCCTACGCGCAGGCGGTGCGGATGGGCTGGATCCCCTCCGCCCCCGCGCTCGACCGCAACCCGCTCCAGCTCGCCGACGAGGCGCAGGCCGCGATCGACGCGGGCGAGGCGAGCAGCGCCGGCGAGTGGGTCGTGCGCGAGCTGCAGGCGGGCCGGCTGAGATTCGCCGTCGAGGATCCCGACGCGCCGGAGAACTGGCCGCGCGTGCTGACGCTCTGGCGCTCGAACCTGCTCGGCTCCTCCGCGAAGGGCCACGAGTACTTCCTGCGCCACCTGCTCGGCGTTCCCGACGACACCGTCACCGCCGCCGAGTCGCCGCCCGAGAAGCGGCCGCGCGAGGTCGTCTGGCGCGAGCAGGCGCCGAAGGGCAAGCTCGACCTGCTCGTCAACGCCGACTTCCGCATGACCTCGACGGCGCTGCACGCCGACGTCGTCCTGCCCGCCGCGACCTGGTACGAGAAGCACGACCTGTCGATGACGGACATGCACCCGTTCGTCCACTCCTTCAACGCCGCGATCCCGCCGCCGTGGGAGGCGCGCACCGACTGGGAGGCGTTCAAGGCGATCGGGCAGCGGTTCGCGGAGCTTGCCGGCCCGCGGCTCGGCGTGCGGCGCGACCTGCTGACGCTGCCGATCCAGCACGACACGCCGGGCGAGATCGCGCAGCCGCACGGCCGCGTCCGCGACTGGACCAAGGGCGAGTGCGCGCCGCTCCCCGGCGTGACGATGCCCGGCTTCAGCATCGTCGAGCGCGACTACGGCGCGCTGGCGGAGCAGTGGGCGGCGCTCGGGCCGCTGGTCGAGACGGCCGGCGTCGCCGTCAAGGGCGCGTCGTGGAGATGCGGCGAGGAGGTCGCCTGGCTGCGGGCCCAGAACGGGGCGCCGCGGAGCGAGGGGATCGCCGCCGGGCGGCCGCGCCTGGACCGCGACGTCGACGCCGCCGAGGCGATGCTGGCGCTGTCGGGCGTCTCCAACGGCCGCGTCGCGCAGGAGGGCTTCCGCTCGCTGGAGGGCCGCACCGGTCTGAGGCTGGCCGACCTCGCGGCCTCCGGCTCCGAGCACCGCATCACCTTCGCCGACACCCAGCACCAGCCGCGCCACGTCGCGACCTCGCCGGAGTGGTCGGGGCTCGACGCGCGCGACCGCCGCTACGCCGCCTTCACGCTCAACACCGAGCGGCTGAAGCCGTTCCACACGCTCAGCGGCCGGATGCACCTCTACCAGGACCACGAGTGGATGCTGGAGCTGGGCGAGGCGCTGCCGGCCTACCGCCCGCCGCTGGCGGCTCGCGGCCTCGGCGACGGCGACGAGCTGGCGGGCAACGGCGAGCGCGAGCTGACGCTGCGCTACCTGACGCCGCACTCGAAGTGGTCGATCCACTCCGAGTTCCAGGACAACCTGCACATGCTCACGATGTTCCGCGGCGGGCCGGTGCTGTGGCTCAGCCGCGAGGACGCCGAGGCGCTCGCGATCGCCGACGACGACTGGGTCGAGGCCTACAACCGCAACGGGATCGTCTCCTGCCGTGCGGTCGTCACCCACCGGCTGCCGGCGGGCGTCTGCATGATGTACCACGCCAAGGACCGGCACCTGAACACGCCGCTGACCGAGCTGCGCGGCAACCGCGGCGGGACCGAGAACTCGCTGACGCGGATCACGATGAAGCCGACCCACCTGATCGGCGGCTACGCCCACCTCTCGTGGGGCTTCAACTACTACGGGCCGACCGGCTCCAACCGCGACGAGACGACGGTCGTGCGCAAGCGCAGATCGCCGGTCCGGTTCTGAGAAGGAGGCGGCTGCGCGATGCACGTCAAGGCGCAGATGGCGATGGTGATGAACCTCGACAAGTGCATCGGCTGCCACACCTGCTCGGTCACCTGCAAGCAGGTCTGGACCAACCGGCCCGGCACCGAGTACGTCTGGTTCAACAACGTCGAGACGAAGCCCGGCGAGGGCTACCCGCGGCAGTGGAGCGACCAGGAGAGATGGCACGGCGGCTGGACGCTCGACAAGAAGGGGCGGCTGAAGCTGCGCGCCGGCGGCCAGGTGAAGAAGCTGCTGACGATCTTCGCCAACCCCGACCTGCCGACGATCGACGACTACTACGAGCCGTGGACCTACGACTTCGGCGCGTTGGAGACGGCGCCGCTGTCGGAGGTCGACCCCGTCGTGACGCCGCGCTCGGAGCTGACCGGCGACGCGATCGCGCCGAGATGGGGTCCCAACTGGGACGACGGCCTCGCCGGCGGGCCGCTCCACGCCGCCGCCGACCCCTCGCTCGCCGCGCTGCAGGAGCAGGTGCGGATGAGATACGAGGAGGCCTTCTACTTCTTCCTGCCGCGCATCTGCGAGCACTGCATGAACCCGTCGTGCGTGGCGTCGTGTCCTTCCGGCGCGATGTACAAGCGCGAGGAGGACGGGATCGTGCTCGTCGACCAGGAGCGCTGCCGCGGCTGGCGCTACTGCGTCTCCGGCTGCCCGTACAAGAAGGTCTACTTCAACCACGGGACTGGCAAGGCCGAGAAGTGCACCCTCTGCTACCCGCGGATCGAGCAGGGCCAGCCGACCGTCTGCTCGGAGACCTGCGTCGGGCGGATCCGCTACCTCGGCCTGATCCTCTACGACGCCGACCGCGTCGAGGAGGCGGCCTCGGTGCCGGACGAGCGCGATCTGCTGGCGTCGCAGCGGTCGATCATCCTCGACCCCGACGACGAGGCGGTGCGGGCGCAGGCGCGCGCCGACGGGATCCCGGAGGACTGGCTGGCGGCCGCATCGCGCTCGCCGGTCTACACGCTCGCGGTCCGCCACAGAGTGGCGCTGCCGCTCCATCCCGAGTACCGCACGCTGCCGATGGTCTGGTACGTGCCGCCGCTGTCGCCGATCGTCGGGACGCTGGAGACCGACGGCTACGAGGCCGACCCCGACGACGTCTTCCCGGCGATCGACCACATGCGGATCCCGCTGGAGTACCTCGCCAACCTGCTGGCGGCGGGCGACGTGGAGGTCGTGCGCGACGTGCTCCACCGCCTCGCCGCGATGCGCGCGCACATGCGCAAGCGCGAGGTGCTCGGCGTCGAGGAGGAGGCGATCGCGGAGCGGGTCGGGATGACCGGCGCAGGGCTGGAGGAGCTGTACCGGCTGCTGGCGATCGCCAAGTACCACGACCGCTACGTCATCCCGCTCGCGCACACCGAGATCGCCGCGCGGCTGACCGAGCAGCAGGGCTCCTGCGGCCTCGACTTCGCCGGTGGGCCGGGCTCGTGCGGCGCCGTCGCCGGGACCGACGGCCGGCCCGACCCCGAGGAGACCCCGATCGACCGCTTCATGCTGAAGGTGCAGCAGGTGCGCGGGGGTGCCGGCCCAGGCGCGGGCGGCGGCGGCGCAGGCGGCGG
>JAEXXR010000186.1 GCA_023405705.1 Actinomycetes bacterium | reverse complement strand
GGTCGGGCCCGTCCTCCTCGTCGGCGGAGGCCGAGCGCGGCTCGGGGCGGTGGGCGGCGCGCATCCGCGTGCCGGCGGCGGTCAGCAGCCCGGCGGCGCCGAGCGCGAAGAAGATCCCCCACTGGATGCCGACGTTGCCGACGCCCGAGCCGGTCACGTCGGGCTTGTCGAACAGCCGCCAGACGAGCAGCAGCACGACCCAGCCGCCGGCGATCGTGACGATCGTCCCGTCGCCGCCGGGAAGGTGGAAGGCACGCCCCTCGGCGCGCGCGAACAGCAGCGCCAGCACCGCGATCGCGACCAGCAGCACGGCCGCCTCGACGAACGAGAAGACGCCGAACGCGGTCAGGTTGTTGCCGAGCAGCCTCCCGCCGGTTCTGTCGTTGACGACGGCGTTCAGCTGGTACCAGGGCAGGAACATCGTCGCGAACAGCAGCAGCGACGCGATCGCCGCCATCCGCTGGTCGGGCGCGAGCGTCCGCCAGGCGCGCGGGATGCGGCTCAGCACGTCGCGCTCCCCGCGGCGCGGGCACGAAGCTCGGGGGAGCCGGTCAGGGACCGGGTCGGCGGCACGGCGGCGGACACCCACCCGATTCTACGCGCGGGCGGCCGCCGGCGAACGGCGCCGCACGAGCAGCGCGGCACCCGTCCCGCCCGTGCGCGCGCCGGGACCGGACGGCGCCGCACGGCCCCGCCTACGTTCTCGCTCTGCCGGTGACCGTCAGCTCGAAGGTCTCGCGCGCGCTGTTGCCCTTCAGGTCGGTGCCGCTGAGCACGACCTCGTAGGTGCCGGGCGTCGACGGGGCCTTCCAGGCGTAGCCGTGCGGGCCGCGCGAGACGGTCGCGCTGGTGCTGAGCGAGGTCGCGCCCGACGGCGTGCGGACGGTCATGCCGACCTTCGAGATCTTCGAGACGCGGAAGCGCACGAGCGTCTGGGCGCCGCCGCGGACCCGCTCGGTGATCAGCTCCAGCGCCGGCGGCTCCTTCAGGTAGCTCGCGAAGCGTCTGTCGGCCTGGCACCAGAACTCGATCCCGCTGCGGTCGCAGAGGTTGTGGATGAAGCCGGTGACCAGCTCCTGGTAGCCGAGGTCGGCCTCCGACCCGCCGACCTGGTAGAGCGACCAGGCGCCGGTGTCGGTCGCGGCGAGGTCGAGCCGCGCCTGCTTCTCGCCCGCGTTGAAGAGCCGGCGGGCGCGCACGTCTCTGGAGATCTCCCAGTAGTCGTTGAGGCCGACGAGCGTCTGGACGAAGCCGTTGAGGACCTGCTGACCGGGCGCGTAGGAGTAGAGCAGGAAGCGGCGGCCGGCGGAGGTCTTGGTCGAGACGCCGGACGGCGCGGCGACGCCGAACAGCTTCACGCCCTGTCTCGCGGTGTCGAGGTAGGCCGGCTTGCGCAGCAGCTCGGAGGCGCGCGCGAGCACCTGCAGGCCGGTCGCCTGCGCCATCGCGCTCGCCCACGGCGGCCGGCCGCCGCCGAAGTAGAAGTAGTACTCCCAGGCGAGCGCGCCGCCGCGCACCGAGGCGAGGGCGGTCATCTCGTCGAGCAGGCTGCCGAGCTTGGCGCGGTCCTTCGACATCCACAGGCCGTTGGCCTTGCCGAAGGTGCCGAGCACCTGCAGCTGGATCCCCTCGCCCGGGTAGTACTGCCACACCAGCTCGCTGTCGTTGAACTCGACCCGCTCGCCGTAGGAGAGCAGCCGCCCCGTCTTCCACCACTCGTCGTTGCGTCTGAGCGTGAGGAAGGCGGCGGGCAGGCGCGGAGCGGTCAACGTGCCGCTCGTCGCCATGTAGCTGGTGTTGTTGAGGACGCTCTGGATCGCGGCGCCGCGCGTCCCGCCGAGGCGGGCGGCGGTCGCGACGGCGGCGTCGAGCGTCGCCTTGTGGACCTTGTAGTCGGCGGCGCTCAGCTGCCTGCGCTTCTGCAGCCCTCTCAGCGCGCGCGTGATGTTGCGCGAGGCGGTCCGCCGCAGCTTCGGCGTGGTCGACGTCGCGGCCGGGCGGGCGAGCGGCCCGCGGCCGCCGTACGCCTTGCGCAGGCCGGGCAGCTCGCCGAGCGGGTGGGAGAGCGGCGGCAGCGCCGGGTCGTTCACCCGCTGCACTCTTCCTGCGCGATCCATGCGCAGAACCGGCGCAGCGACGGCAGAAGCGGAACTTGAAAGCAGTGCACCTGCGACGATGCATGCACAGAGATAGCGCAGGGGAGGCACCCGGACGAGTCTTGCGTTCCGGCCGCCCCGCCGCCACCAGTGAGAAGGAGATTGCACGTGACCCATCGTGCCCCGCAACACCGAGCACGCGCATTTGTCGCGCTGCTGCTCGCCGTCATCGCAGCGCTGACGCTCGCCGCCTGCGGCAGCGACGACAAGGGCGGAAGCGGCGGCGGGGGTGACGACACGGACGCTCGCGCGCTGCTGAACGAGACCTTCAGCGGCACGAAGGACGTCAGAAGCGGGGTCTTCGCGCTGACGCTCGGGATCGCGGCGGAAGGCGAGTCGATCGACCTCAGACTCGGCGGCCCGTTCGAGAACGTGGGCGACGACGCCTACCCGAAGTTCGACATCGACGCCGACGCAGACCTCGGCTCGCAGGGCAGCTTCAGAGCCGGCGCGATCTCGACCAGCGACAGACTGTACGTCGAGATCGAGGGCCAGGCCTACGAGCTGCCGGCCGAGCTGCTGGAGAGCGCCCAGAGACAGACCGGCAGCGACACCGACAGACTGGCCGTCCCGGACCTCGATCCCCAGAGCTGGATCGACGACCCGGAGGTCGCCGGCGAGGAGAACGTCGGCGGCGCCGACACGTACCACATCACCGGTTCGGTCAACGTCTCCGCGCTGCTCGACAGCATCGACAGAGTGCTGGCGGAGGCCGACAGACAGGGCCTCTCGGGCGCGACGGGCGGCCAGGTGCCGAGATCGATCCCGGCCGACGCCCGCGCCGACATCGAGGACGCCGTCAGATCGGCCGAGGTCGGCGTCTGGACCGGCAAGGACGACAAGATCGTCCGCAAGCTGGAGGTCAGAGTCGAGGTCGAGCCCAGAGGCGACGAGAGCGGCACCGTCTCGCTCGTCTTCGAGCTGTCGGACCTGAACGAGTCGCAGACGATCGAGGCGCCGGCCAGAACGCGCCCGGTCGACGAGCTGCTCGCCGGGCTCGGCGCGCTGCTCGGCAGCTCGGGCCTCGACGGCCTGGGCGGCGCCGGCGGCTCCGGCGCGACCCCCGAGGGCGCCGGCGACTACGCCAGATGCATCGCCGAGGCCGGCTCCGACCTCGACGAGGCGCAGAGATGCGCCGACCTGCTGGGCGGCTGATCCGCCCCTGACGC
>JAEXXR010000185.1 GCA_023405705.1 Actinomycetes bacterium | reverse complement strand
CGCTCGCCGAGACGGTCGCGACCGGCGACCACCGCAACCCCGACGGCCGTCCCGAGTGGTTCACGACCGCGCACTTCCACCATCCCGACGAGCTGTGGGAGGAGGTCGCCGTCGCCGGCTTCCAGGTCGACGGCGTGATCGCGGTCGAGGGACCGGCGTCGTTCCTGCGCGACGAGGGCTGGTGGCTCGACGACCCGCAGCGGCGCGAGCGGCTGCTGGCGGCGATCCGCCGCGTCGAGCGCGAGCCGAGCGTGCTCGGCGCCAGCGCCCATCTGCTCGCGGCCGGGCGGGCATGAGCGACCCGCCCGGCCTGCGAGCGACGGCTTCGGCGCCCGCTCGCCACCAACCCGCGCCCCACCAACGGGCACCTCCCAGTCAGGACGTGCGCGACGCGCGCGTCTGTCGCCTGGGCGACAGACGCGGTGTCGGGTCCTAGACCTTCAGGAAGCGGCGCAGCGAGAGGCCGGAGCCGAGCGCGGAGATCGCTATGCCGGCGCCCATCATGATCGCGACGAGCAGGCCGAAGCCGATCGTCTCCGGCGCGGAGATCAGCGCGAAGTCGTTCGCGAGCGGGTCGATCACCGCGATCTTGCCGATCGCCAGCAGCAGGATCGCGAGCGTCGTGCCGAGCGCGCCGACGATGACGCCCTCGATCACGAACGGCCAGCGGATGAACCAGTCGGTCGCGCCGACCAGCTTCATCACCTCGACCTCGCGGCGGCGGGCGTACAGCGAGAGGCGGATCGTGTTCGCGATCAGGAAGATCGAGGCGGCGATCAGCAGGGCGGCGAGCGTGCCGGCCATCAGCTTCACGAATCTCGTCACCTGGAGGATCTTCGTCGTGTCCTCGCGCCGGTCGCGGACCTCGTCGATCGAGCGGTCGACCGGGGTGCGGCCGCCGCCGGCTGCCGTCGGGGCCAGCTCCGACTTGATCGACAGCACCGCGTCGGGGTTCTCCGGCGTGATGCGGAAGGTGTCGGGCAGCGGGTTGGAGCCGAGCAGCGCGAACGCCTCCGGGTCCTTCTTCTTCTGCTGCTCGTAGGCCTGCTGCTTGGAGATGTACTCGACGCGCTTCACGTTCGGCGTCGTCGTCAGCATCGCTCTGACGCGCTGGACGTCTCTCTGCGTCGCGTCTCTTCTGAGGTAGACGTCGACGAGGACGCGCTTGCGCACGTCGTTGGCGGCGCCGGTCGTCGCCTGGACGATCGGGATGAAGACGCCGACGACGAGCATCGTCAGCAGGATCGTGGCGAGCGCGGCGAAGCTCGGCGCGGCGTTGCGACCGAGCGAGCGGAAGGCCTCGCGGGCGAAGAATCCGAGCTTCATGAGCGGTCCGAGGGCGTCGTGGTGGTCGTCTGCGCGGCCTCGGCCGGGCTGCGCTCGCCGCCGACGGCGCCGTCGCCGTCGATCCGGCGCTCGCGCGCGGCGGCCGCTCTGATCGCGTCGGGCGTGCCGACGACGTCGGGCGTCTGCGGCGGGTCGTTGCGCAGGCGCGCCGCGAACTCGCGCGTCGACTCGTCGCTGGCGTAGAGGCCGGTCGCCTCGTCGCGCACGATCCGCCCTCTGGAGAGCTCGATCACGCGGCGCCGCATCTTGTTGACCATCTGATGGTCGTGGGTGGCGACGAGCACGGTCGTGCCGGTCTTGTTGATGCGGTAGAGCAGCTGCATGATGCCGATCGACGTCTCGGGGTCGAGGTTGCCGGTCGGCTCGTCGGCCAGCAGCAGCGGCGGGTGGTTGACGAAAGCGCGCGCGATCGCGACACGCTGCTGCTCGCCGCCCGACAGCTGGTCGGGGTAGTTGTGCAGCTTCGTCGAGAGGCCGGTGAGGCGCAGGATGTCCGGCACCTTGGAGCGGATGTCCTTGCGCGAGTGGCCGGTCACCTGCAGCGCGTACGCGACGTTGTCGTACACGGTGCGGTTCGGCAGCAGCTTGAAGTCCTGGAAGACGACGCCGATGTTGCGGCGGTAGTACGGCACGCGCCGGCGGGTGATCTCCTCCAGGTCGCGCCCGGCGACCGCTATCGAGCCGCCGGTCGGCTCCAGCTCCTTGATCAGCAGGCGCATGATCGTCGACTTGCCCGAGCCGGTCGAGCCGACGAGGAAGACGAACTCGCCGCGCTGGACCGAGAAGGTCGCCTGGTCGAGGCCGATCGCCCCGACGTCGTAGCGCTTCTCGACCGCCTTGAAGTCGATCACGGGCTTGCTGCGACGCGACGGCGCGGGCGCTCTGGGGGCCGCCGCCGCATGCTTGGGCGGGTGCGCGGCCGCGGCACGGCGACGGGCGCTGTTCTTGCGGGCAGGGAGGGCCATGAGTCGTTCGAGGGTAGCGGGCGGCCCCCGGAAGGCGTCAACGCAGCGCGCCTCCTGCAAGCGGATTTGCAGGGGAAACGCAGCAGGAGACGGCCGCTCGACCGCGACGGCCCGCCGGCACCGGGGCCTCGCGCGCGGGGGCGCGTCACGTGGTCGCTATCGTCGAGCCATGACCGCGATCTCCTCCTCGGCCGCGCCCAACGGGCTCCCGATCCACCGCGTCCAGCTCGACGGCACGCGCGCCGTCACCGCCCTCGTCGCGTTCGACGCCGGCGCGCGCACCGAGCGCCCGGAGGAGAACGGGATGGCGCACTTCCTCGAGCACCTCGTCTTCAAGGGCGGCGAGAAGTACGTCACCTACAGAGACGTCAACGAGACGGCCGAGAACCTCGGCGCGCAGCTGAACGCGTACACCTCGCACGCCCTCGTCGCCTTCCACATCACCGCGCGCGCCGAGACCGCCCTGGAGGCGATCGACCTGCTGACCGACTTCGTCGGCCGGCCGCGGCTCGACGCCGAGGAGCTCGACCGCGAGCGCGGCGTCGTGATCCAGGAGATCGCGCGCGCCAACGACCAGCCTTCGACCGTCGCCGAGCACCTGATCGACAGAGCGGCCTTCGGCGACCACCCGCTCGGCCGTCCCGTCCTGGGCCCGACCGAGCACCTGCGCGACACCTTCACGCGCGAGGGGATCGTCGCCTTCCGCGACCGCCAGTGGGCCGGCGCGCGCGGCGGCGCCTTCCTCGTCGGCAACCTCGAGCACCTGCCGACCGACGGCACGCTGGAGGGGCTGTTCGACCGCTTCCCGGCGATCTCGGCGAACGGCGGCTACGAGCCGGTGCAGCCGTTCGCTCCGCGGACGCTGGTCGAGGAGCGCGACTCCAACCAGTCGCACCTGCGCATGAGCTACCGGCCGCAGATCGACGTGAGCGACCGCAGAGCGCGCGCCGCGCTGGCGATCTACTCGACGCTGCTCGGCGGCTCGATGGGCTCGCGCCTGTTCGACGAGATCCGCGAGCAGCGCGGTCTCGCCTACTCGGTCTACGCGCTCTCGCACGCCTTCGCCGACGTGCCGATCCTGCAGCTCTCCGCCGGCCTGGAGTCGGGCAAGGCGGTCGAGGCGTACACGCGGATGCGCGAGATCGTCACCGAGCTGCGCGAGCAGGGCCCGACCGAGGAGGAGGTCGCCCGCGCCCGCTCCTATGCCGCCGGGGCCCGCGTGCTCGCCTTCGAGAACACGAACGCCGTCGCCCGCTACGGCGCGACGCAGACGATCGTCTACGGCGAGCCGGTCGACCCCGACGCCGCGATCGCCGCGCTCGACGCCGTCACCTACGACGAGGTCGCCGCGATCGCCCGCGGGATCGACGACGAGCTGGCGATCGCCGTCGTCGGCCCCCACTCGGTCGCCGACTTCGCCTGACGCGACTCGCGTGCGGACGCGCCGGCCCCGCGCCGGCGCGCCGCGCGCGCAACTTCGCGCGGCGCAGGCCGTCTCAGAAGCATGAGACAGATCGTCCTGATCGCCCTGTTCCTGATGCTGCTGGTGACGCCGACGGCGGAGGGGTTCGCGGGCAGGAACGGGCGGATCGCGTACGGCTGGTCGACGCTCGACGAGCCGGAGCTCGGGCCCTTCAGATACAGCGACGGGATCCGCACGATCAAGCCGGGCGGCGGCGCCTCGGCCGTGCTGCGGCAATGCGTCAGATCGCCCGGCCTGCCGGACGCCGGCGACTGCGCGCCGACCGCCTACGCCGACCCGTCGTGGTCGCCGGACGGGACGCGGATCGTCGTCGACGCCGGCAGCTCGCTCGGGCTGCTCGACGCCGACGGCGGAGCGCTCAGGCTGCTGCCCGCGCGCAGCGCCGACGACGGCGAGCCGGTCTTCTCCCCCGCCGGCTCGCGGATCGCCTTCTCGGCGGCGCCGGAGGAGGGCAGCGGCGCAGCCGAACCGGCCCTCCGCCAGCTGTGGACCAGCGATCCCTACGGCCGCGACCCGCGCAGGGTGACGAGCGACGGGCACTCCCCCAGCTGGTCGCCGAAGGGCGTGATCGTCTTCGTCCGCGGCGGGCAGCTGTGGAGCGCCCGCCCCGGCGGCGACAGACTGCGCCGGCTCACCGGCAAGGGCGGGACGCGACCGGCCTGCTCGCCGCACGGCACGAAGATCGCCTTCCTGCGCGGCGGCGTCGTGCACGTGATGGACGCCGCAGGCGGCGGGCTGCGCAAGCTGAGCGCGCTGCGCGACGTCGAGCAGGTGCGCTGGTCGCCGGACGGCAGGAAGCTGCTGGTCGAGCGGTTCGAGGCCGGGATCGAGATCGCGGACGCCGACGGCGGCGACAGCCGCACGATCGTCGAGGACGCCAACGGCGCGACCTACAACCACGCCGTCCGCGGGGTCGACTGGCAGCCGCTGCGATGAGGCCGCGACAGGCACGGACGGGGGTCGCCGCGGCGCCCCTCCGGCGAGCCTGATTGCGCTCGCGCCGCGCGACACGCGACAATCGGTGGCGTGCCCCCGGAGGATGCCGTCCTCAATCTCCCCGAGCTGCGCCGTTACGTGCAGCGGGTCAGCGACCGCTGGCCGGTCGAGCACGCGCTGATCGGCGGCGCTCGCGTCGACGACGCGCACGGCGCGCTGCCGCAGCGCGAGCGCGGCCCGGAGTGGGTCGTCGTGCTGATCTCCAGCTTCTTCGACGGGGTCCCGTGGCTGGAGCGCGTCTACCAGGCCGGCTCGCTGTGGGACGCCTCCGAGATGGGCGCGACCGCCGACGTGCACGCCTACACGCCGCTGGAGTTCGAGCGCAAGCGCGAGACGCTGCGCCCGGTCCGCGAGGCCGCCGAGCGCGGCATCGACCTGTTCGCCGCCGGCCAGGCGCCGGGCGACTGAGCGCCGCGGCGCCGCCCGCCCCAGAGAGCCCGGGACGGACGGCACCGCGCTGCGGTCAGCCCTTCTTCGTCTTCGGCGCCGGTCTGCGGCAGCCGTCGACGACGATCCGCGGCCGCTCCTGGACCAGCCGCCCGCTCTGCGCGCGGTAGCCGATCTTCGCCGCCGAGTTGCGCCGCGCCTTGGCGGTGCAGAGGTCGGCGACCGTCCCAAGCGGGCCGCGTCTGCCGGCGACCAGTCTCAGCTGGAACGAGCTGATCGGCACGTCGGGGATCGTGTCGAACGCCGTGCGCAGCGTGAGTCCCGGCGGGATCGTCACCCTGCCCGCGAGGTCGATCTCGACCTCGCCGCGCAGCGCGACCATCAGGTCCGGGATTCTGTGCGCGGGGTTTCTGACGAAGTACGCCGGCCCGCGCAGCGGCTCGCGCAGGATCGGCGTCACCGCCGTCGCCGTGCCGACCTGCTTGCGGCAGGCGCCGGAGCGGAACTCCTCCAGCGTGCAGGCGTCGTTGATCGCCTCCAGCCGCGCGTTGATCGTCCGCGGCAGCGTGACCGCGACGTTGCGCAGGTTGGCGTCGCCGGCGCGGGCGCGCAGCGTCGCCGTCAGCGGCGTCGTGACGCCGCCGTGCGTCCGCCCCTTCGTCCCGACGCGCAGCGACAGCCGCGGCCGGAACGGCAG
>JAEXXR010000660.1 GCA_023405705.1 Actinomycetes bacterium | reverse complement strand
GGACCGCCGTCGCCGCCGTCTTCGAGACCGGCTCGGGCGTGCTGCTGGACGAGGCGGCGCCGTGAGCGTCATCCGCCGCCACCGCTGGCTGCAGGGCGTGCTGCTGTTCGGCCCGGCCGCGATCTGGGCGCTCGCCTTCATCGTGGCGCCGACCGGCTTCGCGTTCCTGATGAGCCTGTGGCGGTTCGCGACCTTCGAGCTTGTCCACGACTGGAACCTCGACAGCTACAAGGCGATCCTCGAGCGCTCGATCTACCACGACCCGTTCTGGACCTCGCTGCAGTACGGCGCCGCGGCGGCGGTGCTGAGCGTCGCGCTGAGCCTGCCGGTCGCGCACTACATCCACTTCCGCGCGAGACGCAAGCTGCTGCTGTTCGGCGCGGTCGTGATCGCGCTGTGGATGGGCTACCTGCTGCGGATCTTCGGCTGGCGGATCGTGCTCGGCAGAAGCGGCGTCGTCAACAGCGTCCTGATGGACGTCGGCCTGATCGACGAGCCGCTCACCTTCCTGCTCTACAGCCCGTTCGCGGTGATCCTGTCGCAGACCCACCTGGCGATGCCGTTCGCCTTCATCCCGATCTTCGCGGCGATGGAGCGGCTGCCGAGATCGGTGATGCAGGCCGGCGCCGACCTCGGCGCGAGCCCGCGCCGCCAACTGCTCAACGTCGAGCTGCCGCTGATCTCCGGCGGCGTGATCACCGGCGCGACCTTCGCGTTCGTGCTCGCCTTCGGAGACTACTTCGCGCCGGCGCTGGTCGGCTCGCCGTCGTCGGTCGCGATCGGCTCGGTCGCGGGCGACCAGTTCGGCGGGGCGCTCAACTGGCCGCAGGGCGCGGCGATCGGGATCGCGATGCTGCTCGTCGTCCTGCTCGTGATGGCGGTGCCGCAGATCGGCAGACGGATCGCGCGCGGCGTGCGCAGACGGCAGGAGCGCGGCGACGCGCGCCTGCTGGAGCGCGAGCGCGCGCAGGCCGCGGCGCGCGAGGACGAGCGGGTCCCGGAGGCGGTCGCATGAGCCTCCTCGCCCGTCTGCGCCACGCGTCGCTGCCGGCGGCCGTCGCGCTCGTCTTCGTCTTCCTGTACCTGCCGGCCGCGGTGATCGTGCTGTTCTCGTTCGACTCCAGCGCGGTGTCGAGCTGGCCGCCGTCGGGCTTCACGCTCGACTGGTACCAGCGCGCCTTCGACGACCAGGTGCTCGTCGCCGGCCTGCAGAACTCGCTGACGGTCGCCGTCGTCTCGACGACGCTGGCGCTGCTGATCGGCGTGCCGGCCGGGATCGGCTTCGACCGCTTCGACTACCCCGGCAAGGTCGCCTTCCAGCGGCTGCTGGTGCTGCCGTTCCTGATGCCGGGCGTGATCAGCGGCATCGCGCTGCTGACGATGTTCCTCGACCTCGGGGTGCAGCTGTCGCTCGGCACGGTGATCGTCGCGCACACCTCGATGCTGATCGCGGTCTTCGTGATCCAGGTCGGCGTCGCGCTCGCCGGCTGGGACCGCTCGGCCGAGCTGGCCGCGCAGGACCTCGGCGCCAGCGAGCTGCGGACCTTCGCGCACGTGCTGCTGCCGAACCTGCGCGGCGCCATCCTCGGCGCCTGCCTGCTCGGCGTGACGGTCTCGCTCGACGAGGTCGCGCGCACCTTCTTCCTGACCGGGCAGGAGAGCACCCTGCCGATGGTCATCTGGGGCGAGCTGCACCGCCAGATCACGCCGAAGGCGAACGCGATGGGGACGGTCGTCCTGCTCGGCTCGCTGCTCGCGCTGGTCGTCTGGTCGCGCATCGCCGCCCGCTCCACCGCTTCGCACCGAAATCAGAGGAGATGACAATGAGAATCACCGGACTGCGCGCGGCGGCGATCCGCATCCCGCTGCGGGTCACGACCTCGTTCTCGACCCGCCGCGTCGACCACCGCGACTACGTCCTGTGCTGGATGGAGACCGAGGAGGGCGTCGAGGGCGTCGGCTACACCTACGCCGGCAACTCCGGCGGCCAGTGGCTCGCCGACGCGATCGACGAGCTGATCGCGCCGCGCCTGGTCGGCCGCGACGCGCTCGCGATCGAGGAGAACTGGGAGCTGATCTACCGCGACCTGCTGCTGCTCGGCCGCCGCGGCGGGCTGCTGCGGGCGCTCAGCGCCGTCGACATCGCCGCCTGGGACGTGCTCGGCCGCGCGACCGGCCTGCCGCTGCGGCGGCTGCTCGGCGGCGGCCGCGCCCGCGTGCCGGCGTACGCCAGCGGCGGCTACTACCGCGACGGCGACCCGGTCGCGGCGGTGGTCGGGGAGATGGAGCGCTACCGCGCGCTCGGCTTCACGAGATACAAGATCAAGGTCGGCGGGCTGCCGCTGGCCGGCGACGTCGCGCGCGTCGCGGCGGCGCGCGAGACGATCGGCCCCGACGCCGAGCTGGCGCTCGACGTCAACAACGGCTGGCGCTCCAGCGACGAGGCGCTGCGCGCGATCCGCGCCTTCGAGCCGTACGGGATCTGGTGGGTCGAGGAGCCGCTGTCGCCCGACGACGTCGCCGGCCACGCCGATCTCGTCACGCGCTCGCCGATCACGATCGCGACCGGCGAGATCGAGGCGACCCGCTGGGGCTTCGCCGAGCTGCTGCGCCACCGCGGCGCCGACATCCTCCAGCCCGACGCCTGCGTCGCGGGCGGCGTCTCGGAGTGGATGAAGATCGCCCACGCGGCGGCCTCCTTCGACCGCTCGGTCGCGCCGCACTGGCACGCCAACGTCCACGCGCAGCTGGCCGCGGCGACGACCAACACGCTCGCCGTCGAGTACTTCGCGCTGGAGGAGGACATCTACAACTTCGAGGCGCTGCTGCAGCGCGAGCTGGTCGTCGAGGACGGCGAGATCGTGCTCGACGACACGCCCGGGATCGGGATCGCGCTCGACGACGAGGCGGTCGAGCAGTACCGGCTCGATGGCCGCGTGCCGGCGGGGGCGGCCGATGGCGGTCGCTGAGCCGCCCGCGCTGGCGGCGGCGGAGCTGCTGCGCGACGGCGGGCTGATCGGCGGCGAGTGGGTGCGCGACGG
>JAEXXR010000097.1 GCA_023405705.1 Actinomycetes bacterium | reverse complement strand
CCCTCGAGCCGAGCTCTCCCGACGCAACCCGAGGCCGCAGGCCGAGCGGTTGCGCCTGCTCGACGTCGGCGGCGCCTCCGGCTCGCACGCGGCGCGGCTGGCCGCGCTGCGGCCGGACGTCAAGCCGCTCGTGCTCGACCTGCCCGAGATCGCCCCGCTCGTGAGCGAGCGCCACGGCGAGCTGCCGTTCGAGGCCGGCGACCTCGCCGCGCCGCGCTTCGGCCGGCCGGAGGGGGAGACCTGGGAGGTCGTCCTGCTCGCGAACATCCTCCACGACCACACGCCCGCGCAGAACGAGCGGCTCGTGCGCGAGGCGGCCGATCTGCTCGCTCCCGGCGGCACGCTGCTGCTGTACGAGTGGATCCCGAACCCCGACACCGACGCGCCCGACCTGCCGCTGTTCGCGGTGATGATGATGGTCGAGAACGACGGCGGCGACGCCTGGTCCGAGGCCGAGCACCGCAGCTGGCTGGAGGCCGCCGGCCTCGGCGAGATCTCGCTCGCCCGCGGCTTCGGCCCGATCGCCGTCCTCAGCGCCCGCAAGCCCGCCTGACTCGCGTCCCCGCAACGCCCTCCCGCGCGGCAGGCACGGCCGCGCGGGAGCCGCGACGGCGCTACTACGCCGCCGCCGGCGTGGGGGCGAAGCCGTACGTCACGCCGGTCAGCTCCTCCGAGACCGTCCACAGTCGCGCGGCGACGTCGATGTCGGCGGAGGCGGCGTTGCCGTGCGTGACCTTCGGGTGGCCGCGCTGCTCGCCGATGCCGTCGGGGCCGACGAAGTCGCCGCCGCGCACGCTCGGCTCGGTCGCGGCGTAGAGCGTCGGCAGCGCGCCCATCGCGGCCGACTGGGCGACGAGCGCGTTGCTGACCTTCATGACGAGGCGGTCGAGCGTCGGCGCGGCGGCCGACTGCAGGTGGGTCGCCGCGTAGCCGGGATGGGCGGCGACGCTCAGCAGCTCGGAGCCGGCCGCTCTCAGCCGCCGGTCCAGCTCCAGTGCGAACAGCAGGTTGGCGAGCTTCGACTGGCCGTACCAGCGCCAGCGGTTGTAGCTGCGCTCGCCCTGGAGGTCGTCGAAGCGGATCCGCCCGATCCGGTGGGCGCCGCTGGAGAGCGTCACGACGCGCGCGCCCGGCGTCGCCCGCAGGAGGTCGAGCAGGAGGCCGGTGAGCGCGAAGTGGCCGAGGTGGTTGGTGCCGAGCTGCAGCTCGAAGCCGTCGGCGGTCTCGCGGCGCGGCGGCGCCATCACGCCTGCGTTGTTGACCAGCAGGTCGATCTTCTCGTGCTCGGCCAACATCCGCTCCGCGAACGCCCGCACCGACGAGAGGCTGCCGAGGTCGAGCGGCTCGACCCGCACCGCCGCCTCCGGCACCTCGGCGCGGATCAGCGCCGCGGCGGCGTCGGCCTTCGTCACGTCGCGGCAGGCGAGCACGACCGCGGCGCCCCTGCGCGCCAGCTCCTTGGCCGTCTCCAGCCCCAGGCCGCTGTTGGCGCCGGTCACGACGGCCGTCCGGCCCGTCTGGTCGGGGATCCGCTCCGCCGTCCACTTGCTGCTCATCGTCGCACCGCTCTCGTCGTTCAATGTAAAGACCTCTCACAATGTATGTGACGTTCGCTTACATTGCAAGCGGGCGGTATCGTGACGCGGGATGGCGACCGTCACCAGACGCATCGGCTACCACCACGGGGATCTGCGCGCGGCGCTCGTCGAGGCGACCTTCGCGCTCGTGGAGGAGAGAGGCGTCCACGCCTTCTCCGTCGCCGAAGCCGCCCGCCGCACGGGCGTCAGCCCGGCGGCGCCCTACCGCCACTTCGCCGACCGAGAGGAGCTGCTCGCCGAAGCCGCCACACGCGCGGCGATCGAGCTGCACGAGCGCTTCGCGGCGGCGCTGGACGGCGCGCGCCGTCCGATCGATCGCGTCGCCGCGGTCGCCGCCGCCTACGTCCGCTTCGCCGCCGAGCGCAGAGCGATGTTCGAGGTGCTGTTCGGCGCCGGGCTGGAGAAGAGCCGGCATCCGCGGCTTGAGGCGGAGACGCAGGCGCTGATGGCGCGGCTCGTCGAGGCGACGCTGCCGCTCGCGCCCGACCGCGACCCCGAGGCCGCCGGCGGTCTCGTGCTGGCGCTCGCCGGGCTCGCGCAGGGCCACGCGACGCTGCTGCTCGACCACGCCTTCGGCGCCGGCGACGACGTCGTCGACGATGCCGTCACGCGCGTCTCCGCCGCCGCTCGCGCGCTCGTCCGCGGACGCAGCGTGCTGTTCGAGGGGCTGCTCGCGGACGACCGCTGAGCGGCGGCCTACGCCCAGTCGGCGACGAGCGGCACGTGGTCGGAGGGCTTGGAGCCCTTGCGGTAGTTCCGTTCGATCCCGACGCGTGTGAGGCGGTCGGCGATCGCGGGGGTCGCGAGGATCAGGTCGATCCGCATGCCGAGGCCGCGGTGGAAGTGGCCCTGGCGGTAGTCCCACCACGTGTAGCCGACCTCGTCGGGATGGATGCGGCGGAAGGCGTCGACGAGGCCGGCGGCGACGACGCCCTGGAGCGCGTCGCGCTCCGGCGCGCTCGTGTGCGTCGCGCCGAGGAAGAGCGCCGGGTCGTAGACGTCGACGTCGGCCGGGGCGACGTTCATGTCGCCGGCGACGACCAGCTCGGGCGCGTCGGCGGCGGCGCGCAGCTCGGCGACGCGGCGGGCCATCGCCTCCAGGAAGGTCAGCTTCTGCGCGTACCACTCGCTGTCCAGCTCACGGCCGTTGGGGACGTAGACCGACGCGACGCGCAGCGTGCCGCCGACCGTCGCCTCGATCCAGCGCGCCTCGTCCTCGACGACCTCGCCCGGCAGGCCGTGCGTGATCTCGGCGACGCCCAGCTCCGCGCGTGCGACGACGGCGACGCCGGCCCAGCGGCCCCCGCTGTGGTCGGCCGCGACGTAGCCGGCCTCGGCCAGCTCGGCGTGCGGGAAGGCGGAGGCCTCGCACTTCGTCTCCTGCAGCAGCAGCACGTCCGGCCGGTGCTCGCCGAGGAACTCCAGCACGCGCGGCAGCCGCGCTCTCAGCGAGTTGACGTTCCAGGTGACGAGGCGCATCGGCGGGATGCTAGAGGTCGCGGTCGCCGGCCTCTGCGGGCGATGCCGATTCCGTGCGCTCCGCTCGCACCGGATCGACATCGCGCGGCGCGCCGGCCGCGCCCGCCGCGAGCGGGTTGTCGAGCGCGAAGATCCGCATCGGGCGGCCGAAGCTGCAGAGCGCGTCCTTCAGCGGCTCCATCGCGATCTTCCCCATGACCGCGATCGAGGCCGCGTTCGCGGGACGCACGAAGGCGACCAGCCGCGCCAGCCGCAGCTGCGCGATGGCGTGGTCGCGGACGGCGAGCGCGCCCTCGGTCGCGAGGCCCCTGCCCCAATGCCGTCTCGCCAGGCGCCAGCCGATCTCGACGTCGCCGGGGCGGACGCCCGGCTGCCCGGCGCGGGCGACGCCGACGAAGCCGGCGATCTCACCGCTCTCGCGCAGCACCGCTGCGCGCAGGCCGAAGCCGTGCTGGCGCCAGTGGTCGGCGAAGCGGCTCAGCTGGGCCGCCGCCTGCGGCCGCGTCAGCGGATCGCCGTCGCCGATGAAGCGCATCACGTCGGGGTCGGCGCAGAGCGCGGCGTAGGCGTCGAGGTCGGCGGGCTCGTCGCGCCACGGGCGCAGCTCCAGCCGCTCGGTCAGCAGCGGCGCGGAGAGTGCGGCGAAGGCGTCGCGGTCGATGGCGGGGGCGCCGGCCATCAGTACGCGGTCGAGCGGGAGCGCGGCCGCGGGACGGCCTTGTAGGAGGCGCCGCCGCCTCTGGTCCACAGCAGCTGGTCGACGTCGCGCGCGGTCAGGTCGGAGCGCTCGGCGGCGATCAGCTCGGCGACGTGGATCGCGCCGGCGCGCATCTCGACCTCCTCCGGGCTGTCGTGGTCGATCAGCCCGCCGGCCTCGATCCGCGCGACCAGCTCGGGGTCGAAGCGGAGGACCCCGTCGAGCCGCAGCACGTGCGGGATCAGGTTGTCGGCGAACAGCGTCAGCCGGTCGAGGTCGCCGAACGGCGCGACGCCGGCGAAGGCGAGGTCGGAGGCCGCCACCTGCGCGCGCTTGAACAGCGGGACGGTGCGGCCGTGGTAGGGCGACAGGTCACGGAAGCAGTCCCAGCGCGACAGCTCTTCGACGAACGCGACCGCGCTGCCGCCGGCCGCCTCGACCGGGCCGAGGAAGCGGCCGCCGTGGTCCTCCTCGATCCGTGCGCCGAGGTCGTTCAGCGAGCGCGCGAACAGCTCCATCAGCTCGTGCCCCGGCTCCTGGCCGAGCACGGCCGCGATCTCCGCGGCGGTGAGCGCGCGCAGCTCCTGCGCGCTCCACGGACCGTGGTCGCGGAAGCGGTCGCGCAGCCCGTAGGCGACGGTGAAGTAGCCGGAGCGGCCGTCGCGCTTGCGGATCGTCGGGAACCAGCCGGAGCCGAAGTTGATCGCGTCGAGCGTGAGGAAGAAGGCGGCGCGCGCCTCCACGGGACCGTCGAGCAGATGCGCGTCCCCGTCGAGCTCGGGGACGTCGTCGAGCGGCGGCAGCGACGCCGCGTAGGCGGCGACCGCGTCGCGCTCGACGACGACGCGCTTCGCCTGACCGGCGACCCACGCGGCGCCGTCGCGGATCTCGTCGACCAGGGGCACGGCGCCTGAGGCTAGCGAGGGATGCGGTCAGGCGGTCTCGTGCGCCAGCAGCCAGCGCTTGACGTCGAGGCCGTAGAGGAAGCCGCCGAGCGCGCCGCCGGCGCGCGTGACGCGGTGGCAGGGGACGAACAGGGCGGTCGGGTTGCGGGCGCAGGCGCTGCCGGCGGCGCGGACCGCGCGCGGCCGCTC
>JAEXXR010000091.1 GCA_023405705.1 Actinomycetes bacterium | reverse complement strand
CGTCCCGGACGGCGAGGTCGCGCAGCTCGGGAGCGTGCAGCTCGCGCGCGGCGAGGTCGATCGGCGGCACGTCTGGCAGCTCGCGGTCGGCGGGGACGACGCCGTGGCGCGCAAGCGAGCGGGCGCTGGGCAGCACGCGGCTGTCGAACGAGCCGACGGCGTCGTTGTAGGCGCCGACGGCGCCGCGCAGGCGGGCGCCGACCTTGTCGAGGTGGGCGCCGAAGGTCGACAGGCGGTGGTGCAGCTCGCGGCCGAGCGCCGCCACCTCGCGCGCGCTCTCGGCCAGACGCTCCTGCTGCCAGCCGTAGGAGACGGCGCGCAGCAGGGCGATCAGCGTCGTCGGCGTCGCGATCAGGACGCCGTCGCGGACCCCGTCCTCCAGCAGCGACGGGTCGGCCTCCAGCGCGGCGGAGTGGAAGTGCTCGCCGGGCAGGAAGAGGAAGACGAAGTCGGGCGCGGTCTCGAACTGGTCGGCGTAGCCCTTCGCCGACAGCTTGCGCACGTGGTCGCGCAGCAGCCGCGCGTGCTGGGCCAGCTCGCGCGTGCGGGTCGTCTCGTCGCGCGCCTCGTAGGCGTTGAGGAAGGCGTGCAGCGGCGCCTTCGCGTCGACGACGACGTTCCGGCCGCCCGGCAGGTGGATGACCATGTCGGGACGCAGCACGCGGTCGTCGGCGGTGACGGTCGCCTGCTCGGCGAAGTCGACGTGGTCGAGCATCCCCGCCAGCTCGACGACGCGCCGCAGCTGCAGCTCGCCCCAGCGGCCGCGCGCCTGCGGCTGGCGCAGCGCGGAGACGAGCGCGCCGGTCTCCCCGCGCAGCCGCTCCTGCGCCTCGACCAGCTGGCGGATCTGCTGGTCGAGCGCGCCGCGCTGGTGGGCGCGGTCGCGGTCGAGCGCGGCGAGCTGCTCGTCGACCCGCCGCAGCTGGTCGTGGAGCGGCTGCACGAGCGCATCGACGGTCTGCGACTTGCGCTCGGCGGCGGCGCGGCTGCGCACGACGAGCAGGACGGCGGCAGCGCCGAGCAGGAGACCGATCAGGAGCCAGAGTGCGGACATGGGTGCTTCAAGCCTCTCGGGAGAGGCGGACGGAACCGGGCGACGCGGGGGCGGCGATCCACGCGACCGGAACGGCGCGCCGCGACCGGCGCGCCGGGACCGTCTCCCCGTCATCGACCGGGAAGACTGCGGGCATGAGCGACGAGGTCATCAGACGGCGCGTGCGCGTCCACGGACTGGTCCAGGGCGTCTTCTTCCGCGCCTCAACGCACGACGCCGCAAGGCAGGCCGGCGTCGCCGGCTGGGTCTGCAATCGCCCCGACGGCACGGTCGAGGCGGTCTTCGAAGGAGCGCCCGAGCCGGTCGAGCGGATGGTCGCGTGGGTCGGCGAAGGACCGCCGCACGCCGTCGTCGAGCGGATCGAGGTGCTCGACGAGCAGCCTGAGGGGCTGCGCGGCTTCGAGGTCAGATAGCCGGAAGGGACGCGAGGCGGCGATTCGGCGTCGCCGCCCGCGCGTCAGCCGACTTCGGCCGGCTCGTCCTTGCCCTGCAGGCGCTCGCGTCCGCGCTGGACGGCCGCGATGAACTTCGAGAGGTTGACCTCGAGCGTGTTGAGGATCTCGTCGGCGTAGTCCTCCGCGCCGAGCCGGATCTCGCGCTCGCGTGCACGGGCGTCCTCGATGATGTCCTCGGCGCCGCGCTCGGCCTGCTTGGTGATCTCCTCCTGGGAGATCAGGCGATCCTGGCGCTCACGCGCTTCTCTGAGGATCCGCTCGGCCTCGCGCTTCGCCTCGGCGAGCATCTCCTGACGCTCCTTGACGATCCAGCGAGCCTGCTTGATCTCCTCGGGGATCGTCGCACGCATCTGGTCGAGGAGATCGTAGATCTCCTCCTTGTCCACGCGGACCTGATCGGTCAGCGGGACCGGCTTCGCGTTGTGGACGAGATCGTCCAGCTTGTCGATCAGGACCAGGACATCCATCGGAACCTCTGTTTCGTCAACGACCCAGCTCTTCCTTCAAACGCGCTGCGACGAAGTCAGGAACCAGATCTGTGATGTTCCCGCCGAACGTCGCGAGCTCCTTGACGCCGCTGGAACTCAAGAAACTGTACTGCGACGAGGCCATGAGATACACGGACTCGATCTCCGGCGCCTGCCGGCGGTTGAGCTGATGCATCTCCAACTCGTACTCGAAGTCGGAGATCGCGCGCAGGCCCTTGACGATCGACGTCGCCCCGAGCTCTCTGGCGAAGTCGACGACGAGATTGCTGAATGCCTCGGCGCGCACGTTCGGGAGATGCTCGGTGGCGCGCTCGATGAAACTGATCCGCTCGTCGGTCGAGAACAGGGTTCTCCCCTTGCGGACCGGGAGGTTGACGACGCTCACGACGACCTCGTCGAAGATCCGCGACGCGCGCGATATGACGTCGAGGTGGCCGTTGGTGACGGGGTCGTAGGAGCCCGGGCAGACGGCGATGCGGTTATTCGAGTTCATGGATGCGGATGAGGGTGTCGCCGTATCGGCGTTCGTCGGTCAGGGGCAGGTCGAGCCCGAGCGGCGCGCGACGGTCGCTCTCGCACACGATCCTGCCGTCCGCGGCGACCATCTCCGCGAGCGCCGGCGAGAGCTCGCGTCCCAGCTCGGGCGCGAGGCGGTATGGAGGGTCGAGAAGCACGAGATCGTAGTCAGGCCCGGCGGAACGTGCAGCACGCACGAACGCGAGCGCGTCGCGGCGGTGCAGCGCGAACGCCTCCCGCGGCACCTTCAGCGCCGCCAGATTGGCCTCGATCGCCCGCAGCGCCGGGGTCGCGCTCTCGACGAAGTCGACGTGCGCGGCGCCGCGCGACAGCGCCTCCAGGCCGAGCGCGCCGGTGCCGGCGAAGAGGTCGAGGACGCGGGCACCGTGCAGCGGGCCGAGGATCGAGAAGAGCGCCTCGCGCACGCGGTCGCTGGTCGGGCGGGTCGCCTCGCCTCTCGGCGCGACGAGGCGGCGACCGCCGTAGAGGCCGGCGACTACGCGCATGGAGTCCCCTCCCGCCCGGGAGAACAAGCCTTCAGGCGAGTTCCCCGAGCATGCCCCGAGGCCTCAGGCCGAGCGGTCATGCCGCGATGGGAGCCATCGCGTCGGGGCCGAAGACGCGCGCGAGCGCGTCGCGCAGCAGCGCGTGCTCGGGCGCCTCCAGCTCGGGATCGGCCGCCAGCAGCGCCTCGGCGCGAGCGTGAGCGCGCTCCAGCAGGTCGGCGTCGTCGGGCAGGATCGCGATCTTGTACGCCGCCTCACCGTGCTGGCGGACGCCGACGATCTCCCCCTCGCGCCGCAGCTCCAGGTCGATCCGCGCCAGCTCGAAGCCGTCGGAGTGGGCGGCGAGCGCCTTCAGGCGGGCCGAGTCGGCGGGGCCGAACAGCAGGCAGAGCGACTTGTGCTCGCCGCGGCCGATCCGGCCGCGCAGCTGGTGCAGCTGGGAGATGCCGTAGCGCTCGGCGTCCTCGACCAGCATCACGGTCGCGTTCGGGACGTCGATCCCGACCTCGATCACGGAGGTGGCGACGAGCACGTCGGCGCCGCCGGAGGCGAAGACCGCCATCGCCTCCTGCTTCTCTCTCGCCTTCATCTGGCCGTGCATCAGCACGACGCGGAAGTCCTTGAACTCGGTCGCCTTGAGCCGCTCGTACTCCTCGGTCGCGGCGCGCGCCTGCAGCGCCTCGGACTCCCCCACCAGCGGGCAGACGACGAACGCCTGGCGGCCGCTGCGCAGCTCCTCGCGGATCCGCTCGTAGGCGCGCTCGCGCGCCCGCTCGCCGCTGGCGACGTGGGTCTCGATCGGCTGGCGGCCGCGCGGCAGCTCGCGCAGCGCCGTGTGGTCGAGGTCGCCGTGCTCGACGAGCGCGAGCGTGCGCGGGATCGGCGTCGCCGTCATGTGCAGGACGTGCGGGTTCAGGCCCTCCGGCGCCTTGGCGTCGAGGGCGGCCCGCTGGCGGACGCCGAAGCGGTGCTGCTCGTCGACGACGACCGCGCCGAGGCGGGCGAAGACGACTGCCTCCTCGATCAGCGCATGGGTGCCGACGACCAGCGCCAGCTCGCCGCTGGCCAGCTTGCCGAGCACGTCTCTGCGGCGGGCGCCCGGCGTCGAGCCGGTCAGCAGCGCGACCTGCAGGTTCTCGCTGGCCGTCAGCGCCTGGATCGTCGCGAAGTGCTGCTCGGCGAGCGTCTCGGTCGGCGCCATCAGCGCGCCCTGCCAGCCCTGCTCGACGGCGCGCAGCAGCGTGAACAGCGCGACGACCGTCTTGCCGGAGCCGACCTCGCCCATCAGCAGCCGCTGCATCGGGTGGTCGCGGCCGAGGTCGGCGTCGATCTCCTCCATCGCGGCGGCCTGGTCGCCGGTCGGCGCGAACGGCAGGCCGTGCTCCAGCCAGCGGGCGCTCAGCTCGCGCGGCCCGTCGAGCTTCGGCGCGCTGGACGACGCCTCGCGCCGGGCGCGGCGGCGCAGCAGGCCGAGCTGCAGCAGCAGCAGCTCGTCGTAGGCGAGCCGGCGGCGGCCGTCGACCGGATCGCGCGGTGCGTTCGGGAAATGGACGGCTCTCAGCGCCGCCTGCACGTCCGGGAGGCCGTCCTCGACGCGGACCCGCGCCGGCAGCGGCTCGGGGACGTCGGCGATCTTGTCGCGGTGCTCCTGCGCCATCGCCAGCAGCTGCACCGAGCCGATCCCCTCGCTCGCCGGGTACTGGGCGATCTGCTCGACGCCGCCGACCCCCTGCGTCGTCGGCGCGTGGCCGGAGACTCTGAAGTTGCGCTGGCCGAGGCGGCCGGTGAGCATCAGCCGCGTCCCCGGTCTGTAGCGGTCGACCAGCCACGGCTGGTTGAAGAAGACCACCTTCAGCGAGCCGGTCTGGTCGGCGACGAGCGCCTCGACGATCGCCCGCATCCCGCGGCGGCGGACCGGGCGCGACGTGATCGATCTGACCTCGACGAGCACCGTCGCCGTCTCCTCGTACTCCAGGCCCGCGACCGTGCGCCCCTCTCCGCGGGCGCGCGGCAGGTGGGCGAGCAGGTCGCCGACGTCGTGGAGGCCGAGCGTCTCCAGCGCTCTCGCCGCTCTCGGGCCGGGCGCGTCGAGCGGCTCGCGCAGCCGCGAGGGACGCGGCAGGCGCACCGGCGCGGCGCGCAGCTGCGCGTCGTCGAGCGGCTCGGCGCTGGCGAACTGGAACGGCTGGAAGGACGACATGGCGGCCCGGACACTATGGCGTGCGCGGCGGTCGGCCGGCGGCGAGCACCGACGACGGGCGGGCGCTGCCGCCATACTGCGACGATGCCGCGCCTCCTCGCCGCCGTCCTGCTCGCCGCGCTGGCGCTCGCGGGGGCCGCCGTGCCGTCGCACGCAGCCCGCGGTCCGGTTCGCGCCGCGACCGAGGCGGAGACGCACGAGCTGGCGATCGCGATCAAGCAGC